>CAZQDW010000081.1:0-7197 GCA_964592315.1 uncultured Candidatus Bathyarchaeia archaeon | reverse complement strand
TGAGATGAAACTTTTGGGCACGTTCTCTCTCGTGGCAAGATGCTCAAAGACCTCTGCTTTGGGTGTTTGTGTCTCAACCGCTGTCCCAGCCGTTGGTAGTGTTGTTCCCCACGCTGAAGCCGGAGTCGGAGCCATAGCCACCCAAGGGTACACAAACATCCTCTACGGAGTTGAGGGCTTAAAACTTCTCAAGATGGGCTTCTCTCCTAGAGTAGCGCTGGAAGCGATGCTGAGCAAAGACCCAGAGAAGGAGCTGAGACAGGTCACTATAATTACTAGTGCCGGCGAGAAAGCTGCATTTACGGGCCAGCAGACTGTGGAATGGAAAGGCCAAATAATTGCCGAGAATTGCGTGGCTGCGGGTAATATGCTTGCTTCAGGAACTGTTCTAGAGGCTATGGTGGAGACCTTTGAGATTTCAAAGGGACGGCTAGCTGAAAGGTTAATGAAAGCACTAGAGGCTGGAGAGGTTGCTGGCGGAGACAAAAGAGGGAAAGTTTCTGCTGCTCTGCTAGTTGTTGGCGGCGAAGAGTTTGTGCAGACCCGTCCCATCTTAAGCTTAAGAGTGGATTCAGATAATGAACCTGTTCGAGAACTGAGGAGGATCTTCGAAGCCTACGAAACGTGGATGGGGATAGACTCCAGACCTTAGCAATCACTTGTAGGGCCAAGGTCCCGGTAGTCTAAACCGAGTATATATATTTCTGCACTTTCAGATCTACTAGCTTTGGGTTTGATCAATCTGGTCTTTGAGAAGTGCTTCTTTACTTCGCTTACGAAGTTACCTAACATATCTCCCTGAAAAACCTTAGTGAAGAAATTTCCACCAGCGACAAGAAGCGAAGCTGCTATTCGAAGGGAATACCGAGCTAGATCTATCTGGCGGGCGTGGTCCAGTTCCCATACTCCCGAAATATTAGGGGCGATATCCGAAATCACAACATTGGGAGGATGGGGCAAAATTGCGTTGATCCGTCTCGTTATTTCGGAGTCTTCCACGTTGCCAACGATTGTATATACGTTTGAGTGACCTGTTGGCTCGATCGCTCTCAGATCTACGCCTAGCACAAAGCCTTTTTCTCCCACAATCTTTCTTGAAGCTTGCAGCCATCCTCCGGGGGCAGCCCCTAAGTCAACGACGACATCGCCCGGCTTAATGAAGCCGTACTTATTGACTGCTTGAACCAGCTTGTAGGCTGCGCGGGAGCGATATTCCTCTTCCTTTGCTTTGCGATAATAATAATCTCTCTTCCGTTCTCTAATCCAGTCTTTTGGCAAACTAGTTGCCACCGACAGAAGAATCCGCTTTCTCCAGTGATAAGTCCAAGATCCACCCGACCAGTTTTTCGCAGCTATGAGGCGAGATTGCTCCTCCATCTTCGCATCTAGGAGTATCAGCACATGTTAGACATGGACACGTGATTATCGAGTCTATGGAGACCGGTCTCCTCTTGGAATGGAGCTTATAAGTCCATCGTCCGTTGTGTAGCTCCCGTTCACGGAGGATCAAGCCCTTACTCTCTAGCTTAATCGATATCCTCGAGCCTTCTCTACTGCTTGCGTTCATCTTGCGCCATAGTTCAGATTGGAGAACTCCGTCGCTACCAGTATTCGTAATTATCTGGAGAGCTTTGTGTTCTAGATCGTTGCGTTTAGGCATTATTCAATCCTCAGTCTCTCTAATAACAATAGTACTTCCAAACATAAAAATACATAGGGTTCATGGAATCCCACGGAACGTGAAAAAGCTTAGTCCATCGCGATGGCAGACAGTCTCTAATCGTCGAAAGATACCTCACGTGCCCAGGTTTAAATCTTGAAAAGACTTTAATTACTCTATGCACGAAATAATGCTAAAGCACTCGGTAAGGTCTTCGCAGGGAAAGAGTTGATGCGAGATGAGTGAGATCTCTAGATTGCCGCCCGCAGTTCAAGAACGTCTACTTAGACTACAGCAGCTTCAGCAAACCCTCCAATCGGTCTTAACACAGAAGCAGCAGCTCGAGCTTGAACTTCTCGAGATTGATCAGGCCTTAGGTGAGCTTGAAAAGGCAAGCGACGACGCCGTAATCTATAAGTCAGTAGGCTCGCTACTGATTAGGACTGAGAAAGCCAAAGTTGCTGGCGAATTGAAAGAAAGGAAAGAACTGGCAAACATGAGAACCTCCGTGCTTGGGAAGCAAGAGGAACGACTCAGAACCCAAGTTAAAGAGCTTCAGACCCGGCTACAAAGGGATCTCCAACCTGTTTCGCCTCCACCATAAAGGTGAAAAAATTGGAGGAGACTCAGGCGTCTTCGCTTAGTTCTGAGCAAGTTGAGAGGTTGTGTGAAATCGCAGAAGAATCGGCTCGAAACTATATCAAGTCAAAGGTACCGTGGCGTGAGGTCTCAGACCTAGACGTAACGGTTGAAGCTGGTGGAGAGGAAGACAATCTCACAGTAAATGTGGACATTGACGTTAGGCTTTCTCCTCTGCTTAAAGACGCGGACGCAAAAAGGCTCGCCCAAGAAGCAGTTGAGGCGGCCTTCGGAAGTATTGAAAAGTTCTTGAGGGAGACACGTTGCTATTCCAGAACATAGAGCCCGTTATAGCTCAAGCAAAACGCGCAGTTCTTGTATGTCATCAGAACGCCGATCCTGATGCCCTATGTTCCACTTTTGTCTTCTCGAAGTTGCTTGAACGTGTCAATCAAGGGCTGCAGACGGAAATCGCGACGCCGGAGGGCATCAGTAGACTTTCAAAGATTCTCTTGGAAAGACTGCCCATAAGGATATTGACCGTAAAGCCGAATTTCGAAAAGTTGGATGTGATTTTCATCTTAGATACTAACACCGTTCAGCAACTGGGGGTTTGGAGCCAAGAGATAAAATCGGTCCGTGTTCCAATCGTAGTGATAGATCATCACGCGAGCCATCCAGAAACTGAAAAGATGGCAACGATCTGTATATCTGAGGAAAATTCATCTTCGACATGTGAGATCGTCTATAGATTCTTTAAGGAATTGGGGCTGAAACCCTCGCAGATAGAGTCTAAAGCCCTTTTCCTTGGGATAGCATTCGACACCAGACATTTCACACTAGCAAACTCGGACACATTTAGGGTTGTAAGCGACCTCGTTGACCTTGGAGTGAACGCGCAGGAAGCTCTGTCGCTATTATCCCTTCCTATGGTGCCGTCTGAGCGGATAGCGCGTCTAAAGGCTGGTCAACGCGTGAAACTCGTACGGATAAGGGATTGGATCATAGCCTTCTCTCATGCGGGGTCCTATCAAGCTTCAGCTGCTAGGGCGCTAATTGAGTCAGGAGCGCATCTAGCCGTCGTTCTGGGTCAGAAAGGCGAAGTGGTTGAGATAAGCTTACGCGCGAATCAGGAATTCTACAAGAAAACGGAGTTTCACTTGGGCAGAGACTTAGCCAGACCTTTAGGGGAGTACTTGCGCGGTATGGGAGGTGGTCATTCCACATCTGCAGGAGTTGACGGGATAGGCGACTTCGATATGGTGGTTAAGCGCTCCGTAAGACTCCTAAAGGAAAAACTGGAAAAGTAACACGGTTTGTCTCTGTCGACGAGTGTTCATGGTGAGTGAGGATTTGTTTAGCCCTGGGATAGGGCTATGGTTGGATGATGGGATCGATAAATGCGTATTCCTTTCGAAAAGTCAGGGTACGCAAGTATGTCTAGAGCGGTCCCAATAACAAATCATCTCTAGTTTCTTGGCAGAAGCCAATGCTTTCACATAGTTCTCCAGTATCTCGTCAATGGTCCACATCGACGAGATAGAGGAACCGAGTCTTCAGAGTCCTCAAGTCGGTGATGGCACTTTGACTTTCTCGGGTTACGTAGACTTTGCGCTTATGTCCTTTACCTGTTCTCCTATATTCAGGTCATCTCTCAGAACTATTCCTCTGCTGAGCGCCTCTAATGCTAGCGGGTTTCTTCTCTCTGCCAATCTTCTGAACTCTTTAGGTGTCAGCGGTATCACCTCGAGCCCCGGCGGATGATCTATATTCTTGATCCTCTCTATGGGTCTGCTATTAAATTCTGCTATCATCATTACGTCTATATCGCTCCATAGGTTGAAATCTCCTCGGGCGTAGGAACCAATAAGTATGACTGTAGCCTTGAGAGGTATGCCTTTAGCCCACCAACTCACCTTCTCTATAACCTTCTCCTTTATTCTCCTCCTCTCTCTAAGGATCTCCATGCCGCCTCAACCCATTCAAGCACGTTTCCAGCTTGACTTAACGATTCTTCGGCATCAACTTTGGCATAATACTCGTGAGGCGCTCCCTCTGCCCAAGCATTGGGATATCTAGTTGGCACGTAGTACCTATCCAAGATCTTGGCCGAGCGCATAACACCATCGGAAACATCAATCCCTCGAGGAGCAAGATCTGATAAGAGCCTGGAGACGCTATGACCATAAGCTGGAAGCCCTAGACCGTGAAGTAGCGCCTTAACAGCCATCTCGGATGCCTGATGCGCTTTGAAACAAGCCCAATTATAGTCCGCCCCCTCCAAGTCGCTTTCAGCAGACTTTAGAGTTCTTTTAGCGGACTCTGTCCACCGCAAAAATTCTCTCTTGTCAAGCAAGAAAGCATTCTACCTCTAAGTAGTGAGGCAGTGTTGTTACATATAAATCATCACTATATCTTGGGCGGTCAACGGGACCCTTTTTGACTAAGTCCTTTTCACTACTGCGTAACAATAAATCTATAGATATTTGGATTCTTCACGCATTACATTTATATTTCTAAGGGGTGCCATTCCTTCAGAAAAAGGCTGTATTCCCCATCTGGGAGGAATGATCCTCTCCCTCGAATGTAAGTGGCGACAAAAGAAGTTGACGATCATCAAGGCCGAAAACCTAACCTACACGTATCCAATTGGTACAAAACCCGCTTTCGAAGACGTGACACTAGAAGTCAAGAAGGGCGAGTTTCTTATGCTGACCGGTCCGAGCGGATGTGGAAAGACCACACTATGCCGCTGTTTTAACGGCCTTATACCTCACTTTTACGGCGGAAGACTCGAAGGAGACATCGAAGTTACCGGCATGAAAGTGGTCGAACACCAAATACACGAACTTGCCAGACACGTCGGACTCGTCTTCCAGAATCCTGAAAACCAGCTCTTCGCCTTATCTGTTGAGAAAGATGTTGCTTTCGGGCTGGAGAACCTCGGTCTTCCCAGAGAAGAAATCCGAAAGAGGGTCGATTGGGCTCTTGAGACAACGGGTATCTGGGAGCTTCGGGAAAGAGCACCATACGAGCTCTCGGGCGGACAGCAGCAGAGGGTTGCGATAGCATCTGTGCTCGCTATGCATCCCGAGGTCATCGTACTTGATGAGCCGACCTCCTTCTTAGATCCGTCCGGTGCACAGAAAATCTTTGAAGTCGTCAACGAACTGAATAGGAATGTTGGAATTACGATCGTTCTTGTTGAACATCGTTTGGATCTGGTTTCTAGGTACGCGGATCGGATCATCGTCATGGATAAGGGAAGAATCGTTTTAGATGGAGAACCTAGAAAAATTTTCGATTCGGAGGAAGCCCGTTTAGTAGGTGTTGGCATACCGAAAGCGATGAGGCTCTTTCAGATCCTCAGAGATCACGGGGTTAATCTCAGTGAAGCTCCCATAATGTCAGAGGAAGCCTCTAAGATGATTAGGGAGGCTTTGACATATGATAGAGGCTAAGGACGTTTACTATAGTTATCCCAATGGGGTGGAAGCCCTAAAAGGTGTCTCGATTACAGTGAACGACGGCGAGTTTATCGCATTGATGGGACAGAATGGCGCCGGCAAGACAACATTGGTGAAGCACTTCAACGGTCTACTGAAACCGTCTAAAGGCGACGTGACGATTGACGGATTGAACACAAAGAATTCAAGCGTTGCATCGCTGGCGAGAAAAGTCGGACTAGTCTTCCAGAATCCAGATCATCAGTTCTTCTGCGAGACCGTTGAGAAGGAAGTATCTTTCGCGTTGAAGAACTTCGGCTTCGACGAGGGAACGATCGGAAAGCGGGTTGACTGGGCACTCAACCTACTTGATTTGACACAATACAGGGATGTCTCACCATTCATGTTAAGCGGAGGTGAACGCAAGAGAGTAGCCCTATCTTCGATTCTAGCTTGGGACCCTAAGATTGTCATTCTCGATGAGCCTACTATCGGTCAAGACCATGCACAGAAGGAGAGACTACGGCAGTTTATGGTCCAATTGAACGCGCAGGGAAAAACCGTGATAATTGTGACTCATGACATTGAGTTTGTGGCTGAATGTAAACCTCAAGTGGTTATCATGGCTGACGGAAGGATCGTGTCTCAGGGCGAGGCCAATAAAGTCCTAACTGACCCGAAGCTGGTTGACCAAGCATCTCTAGTTCTTCCAGAGGTAGCTAAAATCTTCGTTAACCTTGGAGATCTGGATCTGCCTAGAGATGTCGTGGACATTTATGAGGCGAGTAAACTATTGCTTCAGAAGTTTGGGGGAACAAAATGAGCATTTTCGACGGCTTGAAGTTCAGAAGGGTCTCTTCCCCCATCCATCAGCTTGACCCCAGGGTTAAGTTCCTTTACGTCTGTGTCGTATTCGTCGTCGCAGTACTCTTCAACCAGTTGCTTCCTTTGCTTGTCTTGTTCATTGTTCAGCTTCCTTTCGTCACGGTTGCCCGTGTCCAGAGAGAGTGGATAAGATCCATGAGGGGTTCCACTGTTCTGGCAGCATTCATATTCGTGACGAATTGGCTTTCATTCTATTTCTACGGAGGTTATGAGACTTTAGCCTGGCTTTTTGAGCGTTCGCTCGCTATGACGCTCCGTTTTGTGGTTCTGATCGAGTCGTTTTCAATCTTCTTCCTAACGACATCGCCAGACCATCTTGGCTTAGCCCTAGAGCAGAGTGGAGTTCCCTACGAATTTTGTTTCGCTTTCACAACCGCTATCCGCTTCGTTCCAGTCTTAGCTCAAGAGGCTCAGACGATCATGGACGCCCAGAAGGCTAGAGGTCTGGAACTTGAGAAAGGAAACTTTGTTAACAGGGTGAAGAATTACATTCCGATTCTCATCCCACTTATTGTGAGCGCCATCCGCCGAAGCCTTGAGCTTGCAGAGGCGATGGAGTCCAGAGCCTGGGGCGCAATCACCAAACGAACCAACCTTTACGTCTTGGAGATGAAGAGAGGCGATTAC
>CAZQDW010000080.1:0-7208 GCA_964592315.1 uncultured Candidatus Bathyarchaeia archaeon | reverse complement strand
TCGCGTATGTCTATTACCCTGTCCTTGTTAACGTCACCAGCTTCGTGGAACGCTCCGGCTAGAAAGTTTTCTACATCAGTTTGGCTCCAGAAAAAGTCACGGTTGGCCTCTAGGTCTACGTATTCCAGAAGGTCTCCGCCAACCCATATCCAAGGTCCGCTGCCGTCTTGTATTAGGTCAACAACGCCGTCTGATCCGACTCCACCCGTTTCAGCGTCATACACATCGTCTTCCCACGGGTGATACTCCCTGACTGCCAAACGGTCCCAGTCCCAGAAGCGGCCAGGTGCGTGTGGCCATACATAGCCCCAATCATAATAGTCGTTAGCTGCCAACCAAACTTTTCTGCTCATCATTGGCGTGTAGCCAGCCCAGTGCAACGCCCAAAAGCTCATGCTATTGAAGAAAACTCTGACATCCATGGGACCTAGGTCGCCAATTGTATCCTCTGCTTGTGTTTCCACGCGATCGATCTCTGAGGGCCCTTGGTAGTTCCATGCAACGCCTGGTCCGCAGTCTCTAGTGAATTCAAGGGAGAACTTTATGTCCGCCGGCTCAACTGGGGAGCCATCATGCCACTTCATGCCTGGGCGTACTGTAAACGTGATGTATCCCTTACCAGGTGCCCATTCTGTAAGCTCAGTTTCCCAGCTTTCAGCCATGAAGCCAACGTCCTCCGCTAGGTTGTAGGGATTACGCCAAAGCAATTGGTCGTATATTTCGTTGAGAACCTGCCAGTCCCAAACCCACTCGGCTGTGATGACATGGGGGCCTTCGAGGTTGCTCTTGAATCCCCACCAGATGGTGTTTGCATGATCTCCTGTTCTTGTCGCTCCGGTCCACCTTGCGTTGAGGAGGCTCCATATGTAGCCGCCGCCAGTTATTGGGCAGGTGGGACCGTATCCTTCATGGTTGACTACGCCTTCCCATCCCGTTCTGTAACCTTGTACACCAGCTGACGCCCACAAGTCTGGTCCAACCGCGTATTTGTTCATAAGGTAGGTGGCTTTGTGTACCCCTTCCAGAACCTCTTCGTAAGTGCTTCCCGCAAAAACTTGTTTTATCCAATAGTCAGCTTCCTCGTTACAGAAAGCTTGGTAGCCTCCGGAAAAGCCAATTGGCTTCCAGTATGCGCTGGAGTGAAAAGTCGTGTAGAGGAACCAAGGATCTGCACCAAATGAGTAGCCGCCAGTATATATGTTGTAGTTGTATTCGACCATCACAGATTTGAAGCAAACAGTTTTCTCGACATCTCGTTTGTCTACAGGAATTCCTAGAGATTCCAAATCAGCGGCCTGCTTCAAGCCGGCAGCTTCTCGGTTCGGGTCGTCTAGTCGAATGTAGTAGATTATTGGGTCTAGTGCTTGGCCAGCTGGTTTGCGTGGATCCTGCCTTTTTCCAGTGCCTGTCATAGTGAACCCTGCGGCGTCCAGCAGCTCGATAGCTTTGCTCTTGTCATATTTGAAGACCAAACTGGGGATTACAACGTCTCCATTCGCGCCGTGATAGGTGAAACTCGAATCCGTAAGGTTTTCTATGTCCAGCCATCCGGCAAGTGCAGGCATTGGTACCCACGTTATGGATGGGTAACCATAACCCTTCAGTATATCTGTCACTATGTAGCTTGTGTCGGTCAGGAAGTTCACTGCTAACCTGAAGCCCCAAGACGCAATACAGTGTTTACATTGAGGGTCAAAGTAAACTTTCCATGTTCGGGTGTCTGGGTCCCAGTCATAGTTCGGACCCGGAGGACGACCGTCTCCCACGCCCGTTTCTGGACGTTGCCTTGTGTGCGGGGCCAAACCGTCGCATCCCGTTGGCCATCTCTCACAATTGATGTCGTACTCCCAAGTGCCAATCTCTGCATAGCTGTTCAACGTAACTGCTTCTGGCTTGGCTGCGAACTTGTCGATCCACGGCTTAGTATACGGCCAGTCGGTGAAGTCGATTTCTCCGGTATCTAGAGCCGCAAATTGGGCATCTGGGCTTCCATAATTCTTGATGTGCAGGTAGTCCATCCAAGGACCGTACACCGGCTGGGCAGTAACTGGAACGATAGTAAGAGGTAGCGTTAATGTCACCAAAGCAAATATTGTCAACATAATTGGACTCTTTGTTTTCAAGATTTTTCCCTCTTTTTGAATCTTTCCAGCCATAATTCTTCGCGTTGCAAATTTAAGGTTTTCCAATAGTTTTTTTAAGATGTTCTCTGGAAGACTTGCTTCTCAAAAAAATAAAGCTTAAAATATCTCTACCTAAACAGAATACCGTCGAGAAGTGAGTTTCGATGGGTCTACGAGCGTATTTGATTAAGAGAACGGCTTACTCGTTTGTCCTTTTACTGTTTGTGCTTGTTCTCAACTTCGCCATATTCCAATTGATGCCAGGAGACCCTATGGCGATCTTCGCGAGTCCAGCGCGATTACAAAAACCGGAACAAGTAGCAGAAATCAGGAGGTTGTGGGGTTTAGATCAACCAATCCACATCAAATTCGTAACTTACATGAAAAACATGTTAACAGGACATTTCGGGATATCATACATGTCGGGAGACTACGTTGCAGCAGAGGTGGTGGAACGCCTCTCCAACACCCTTCTTCTAGTGGGTGTATCAACCATATTGTCAATTATAATTGGCATCATCTTAGGAGTCATAGCAGCCCATAAGAGAGGAAGCCCCATCGACAGCGTTTTAGTTGTATCTTCCTTAACAACCTACTCTCTCCCATCTTTTTGGATGGGGATGATGTTCTTGCTGATTTTCCACTATCGCTTAGGCTGGTTCCCAGGAGTAGGGACCACTTCCTTCTCAGCAATAAACCCGGCTCCAAACGTGTTTGTGTATGTTTCAGATCGCCTATGGCACCTGTTCCTACCGGCTTTGACCCTCACTCTCTTCTTGTACGGTGGTTATCTACTTCTAGCAAGGGCCACAATGTTAGAGACCCTCACCGAAGATTATATAGTGACTGCTAGGGCAAAGGGGCTCAAAGAGAGAACAGTACTATTCAAACACGCACTGAAAAACGCGTCGTTGCCTCTCATAACTAACGCGGCCATCTCGATTGGTTTCATCCTTTCTGGGGCAATTATTACAGAGCAGGTTTTCGTTTATCCCGGCCTCGGATGGTGGACCTGGAAGGCAATAGATTTTGTAGATTACCCAGTTCTGCAAACTATCTTCTTCTTGGTAGCCCTATGTGTCATCGTAGCCAATTTCATAGCAGACATCCTTTACGGCGTGATTGACCCTCGAATAAAATATGAGTGAGCAAAAGTGGCAACAACCTTCAAGACTTCAATGAAGTTTCAAATCAAAAGGTTTAAAGAATTTTGGGCGGCGTTCAGACGTAGCAAAAGAGGACTTTTCGGAATCGCAATTCTCGTCATATATATTACGGTGGCTCTAGCCGCTCCCCTCCTAACCTCCAATGACCCGGTGTATGATACTTTCGTAGCAACAGACTTCGCTGTTCCCGCATGGTTCAAAAATTTGCCTGGAGGAGAGAAACTGAACGAAAATCAGGTTTTGGTTGAAAAATCAGGATTCCCAACTCCCACGTCACTTTTCAACGAATGGAATTTCACAACATCAACCAACGAAGACGCCGAAGTTACTCTCCGTTATCACCTCAGCGTAGGCAATGGAAGCGCAGCCATAGTATTCAAGCGAAAAGATCCCAGAACATTGGCTGGAAGAGTTGAAGCCCATTTAGCAAGAGAATTCTTCTGGCCCTACGATCCTCCTCCAAGATTCAAATGCAACATAACCGTATATGCCTCCAAAGGAGTTGAATTCGCACATGCCAGGGTCTTCATGACAATTAAGCAGGTTGGAGAAACCCCATCATACCCCGATTTTTGGAGCGAAAAGATCGAGAATGTTAATACCGAAGGAATAAAACCTACTCCTAGAGATCACCCCCCGGTCCTAGATTCTTACGACTCAGCTTTCAAGGAAAGGATCGGCAATGTGACTTACGCAGATCCAGCGAAAATAGTCTTCTCTGAACCTGGCAAATACGTGTTCGATGTTCGGGTGTTATTTTTGGACGAAAATCCTGAAACTGTTGGCATGCTTGGAGAAGCCGCCGTTTACATTGATGACCTTGACACAAGGTTCTACGGCGCGGCTTACAGTCTTCTTGGAACAGACTACAGGGGACGAGATTTGTTCGCGCAATTCGTTTACGGAGCAAGGATTTCTCTTTTCGTAGGCCTACTCTCGGCATTTTTGTCTATAGTCATCGGGCTGGTGGTGGGGATTGTTTCAGGCTACGTTGGAAGAGTTGTAGACGAGGTCTTGATGAGGTTCTCTGACATGCTGCTCGTCTTACCTGGACTGCCACTGTTGATAGTTCTCATCTCGGTATTGGGCACCTCATTGTGGAACATCATATTTATTATTGGTGTGCTTGGATGGATGGGTTTCGCAAGAGTGGTAAGGTCCCAAACCTTGAGTCTCAAAGAAAGACCTTTCGTTGAAGCGGCAAAAGCCGTTGGAGCAGGCAGGTTCCACATCATAGTGAAGCACATCCTTCCAAACGTCGTTTCCTTGATCTATGTTTCGTTGGCACTAGCGGTTCCAAGCGCCATAATATTAGAGGCAGCTCTCAGTTGGCTGGGTCTTTTCGACCCCAGTGTAATGTCGTGGGGAAGAATGCTTCGCGACGCACAGGCTAACAACGGCATAGAAAAGCTATGGTGGATAGTCCCTCCAGGCATAAGCATAGCGCTGGTTTCTCTCTCGTTCATTTTGCTGGGATACGCCCTCGACGAGATACTTAACCCAAAGCTTAGACGAAGACGCTAATGTTATCTGAACCTCAGATATGTCAATACGCGCACAAAGCTTAATACCCATAGAAAAGTTAAATCATTGATTGAGATGCCCAAAGAGACCTTCTTTTTAGGTCTGGTTCTGGTATTCACACTAACACCTCAATTATTTCTGAGTCTCCCAGAAAATGCAGCTGCGGCGATGTCTATTACAAGCGAGAAACCTCTAGTTTGCATTTTAGTCGACTCAACAATCTACGCTGATATAGAGTTCTCTCTGAGCCAGTACGCCATTGACGTGGAAAACTCAGGATTCGCAGTGAAGATGATGGAGACTGGACAACTTTTGAATAAGACCCCTGAAGGCATAAGGTCTTACCTGCAGGAAAACTCGCGTCATAATCTAGATGGGTGCCTTTTGGTTGGAGATATTCCGGGGGCATTGTTTGAAGTAGGCGCCAAAGAGTTTCCCACAGATCTGTATTACATGGATCTCGATGGATTGTGGAAGGACTCGGACAACGACATGATCTACGACGAACATTTTGGAGACGTCGCACCAGAGATATGGATTGGAAGACTCAAGGTTCCTGAGGTCGCAGGTGACGAGGCTACTTTGTTCAATGAGTATTTCGACAAGAATCATCGCTACAGAATCGGAACGCTTACTCTGCCATGGTGGCGCGGAATGATTTATATTGATGACGGCGGAACAAACACGAATACAGAGAGCGACGCAAAATCTTCCCTGGGCAAAATATACTCTGACATTGTTTTTGTTAAAGACCGGGCCACAACCAACGCCACGGACTACAAAAAAAGAATTGACGATCCATTAGGCTACCAATGGATCTATCTCATGTGCCACGGCACCTATAATAACCACACTTTCATGGTTCCTCCCGAAGAGCCTGAGACATCAAATGAATCATGGTTCCGTTGGGACGGCACCGTCTATTCTTCTGATTATAGGTCGATCAACCCGCGTATTCACTTTTATCACTTTGTGGTTTGTTCAGCTGCTCTGTATAGTGAGCCAGATTATTTGGCGGGTTCAGCAGTGTTCGGGAATGATTACGGCCTCCTGGCGGTTGGTTCCACAGAGACTGTCTCTACGCTTCCAGTCAGTGGTTTCTATGGATCATTATCCGAAGGAAAATGTGTAGGTGACGCTTTCCGTGAATGGTCTGTAGAGCTCCATGAAAGATATGATTACCTTCAACGCCAGTTTTATGGCTTGACACTGATCGGGGATCCAACGCTTCGGTTATATCATGAGGTCCATGACGTAGCCGTGACTGAAATTGCTGTTTCTTTGAGTAACATTTCTGGTGGAGATACTCTGACCGTCGAAGTTGCTGTTGAAAATCAGGGAAACTTCAACGAGACTTTCGATGTTACTATTTATTATGATTTCACAATTTTTGACAACACTGATGTCACTTTGCCTGCCGAAACAGAAGCAACCCTGACATTTAGCTTCACCAGATTGGATCGGCTCATTTTGGGTTATCACGCTGTAGAGGCGAAACTGGATAATATTCTGGGGGAATTGGATACATATGATAACAGCCTACTGAGGACTTTCCAAGGCAGAATTGTCAAATTGCCAGTGCACATGCGAAATACGTTTTTATCCTCGTTAGTGAGTGTCATGGCTGCTCTGTCTGTTTTCGTTGGATGTGGATTATTCACTCTTTTTTTCTTGAGAATCTTGATGTCAGAGAGACTGCCATCGCTGAGGTCGATTTTGCGTAGGCTAAAATAACTGCGTATTATATTCAATCTATTGAGTTAGTCAAACGCATTATGGCTTCTACGTGGACCCAAAAATCTTTCTCCAATTTTTCCAGCTTCTCTTGGGATTTCAAGCCCCGCAAGACGAGGCTTCCTCCTCCAAATATGGTGGTGATGAATCCCAGTTTAACAGTAGAACGTGAATGTGCGCTGGTTGAAAACTCGATTGAAAAATCGTTTGGGTCTCCCAGAATCCTAACGGTTACATGGCCGATTATGCCGGCACCATATTGCGGTTTCGCTGAAATTCTATACTCCGGCGCTGACCCGTCTTTTGTGACTCTGAAACCTTTGTCTCTAAAAAAATTTTCGACATGTTCACTTAAGAGCGGCAAATTAACGTTCTTTCCAACCCAACGTTCCTGCATCTTCGAAACTTC
Organism: uncultured Candidatus Bathyarchaeia archaeon; assembly: GCA_964592315.1. Lineage (GTDB taxonomy): Archaea > Thermoproteota > Bathyarchaeia > Bathyarchaeales > WAQA01 > CAZQDW01. The sequence continues at coordinate 252 of CAZQDW010000080.1, read as the reverse complement.
CAAGCATAGGAATCTGTTGTTGGAGTCTCCTTTAAACGTTCTTTTACAAGGAACTGTAATGCAAGCAAAAGGAAATGTGGCGAAACTAAAACGGCCCAAACTTTTGAAGCTGAATTGGCAAAACGAGAAGACTTATATCTGCATTTGTATCTGAAAAATTGAGGCTTTCAAAAAAATAGGGCGAATAGCTTCAACTAGGTTAAAGGATGCCACATAACATGGCTATGCTAGATGTCCAAGACTTAACTACTC
>CAZQDW010000079.1:0-7246 GCA_964592315.1 uncultured Candidatus Bathyarchaeia archaeon | reverse complement strand
AAGTCCTCGCGTCGATCCCAGTAGGCTTCGGCGAGTTCACACGCCAACTCGTAGGCTTTGTCTGTGTGCTTATGTTCTTCAGCCACAACTACAGCGCTACCGCATGAGCTGGGAGTGTCAGCCCAAGCCATCCCAACTAGCAAGGAAGCATTAAGGATGCCAGGTAGACTTTCAATCCTCGCGAGGTCACGGTATAGGCTGTATGCGGGTTCAATATCTGTCACTACAAGTTCGCCAGGTAACAATACGGGTGGATTGACTATTGCAGAGGCCGGCTTGGTTGCTTTCTTTAAGGATCTCAATAGTAAAGCAGCCGCCCTGACTCTGGTATCCGCAGAGTCCCTATGGGGTGCAGTCCTATAGGCCGTTAATATGTCGGCAGTTTCAACGGACTCTGGGGGCATATTTCCATGCAGATCCAGACTTGCAGATATGTATACGTTGTCGCCGACAGTTTCCCTCACGCCTTTAACTAGGTCGGTTTCTCCGTCGCCTATTCCTTCCACCTCTAAGGCTCCGTGAAGGATCAAGCAGACCCCATCTATCTTTCCCTCTTCCTCAAGTCGGCTTAGAAGATCCTCCTTGAGTTTGAGGTAGGTTCCCCTCTCCACGATTCCCGATGGAAATGCAGTGGCATAGATTGTTGGGACCACCTCGATTCCCATGTCTATGAGAAATCTTGCGGCTTCATCCCTGAGTAGGTTTCTTCCATCCATAATTTTGAAGGAGTCTATGCCCGTGTGTACGGGGTTAAACGTATTTGACTCATGGCTTATTCCGCCTATGACTATCCGCATTTTCAACAACAGCCTCCTCAGTATATGCATCTCTAGTATAAAATTTATTCAACGGAAACTGCCTAACAGATGGCTTCTGAAAGATGGGAAAAACAAGGCGAGACTGAACTGAGTGTTCACACCATGTTTTTAAAGCGGGTTCAGCCTAAAACTTTTCTAAGGGGAATAGTAATGAAATTTGTGTCGTCTCGGGCTGTAATCAAAGGAAACCTAGAAGACGAGGCTATTGTCCTGGGAGAAACACTGATCGGGGAAAGATCAATTGTCGGAAGAAATGTAATAATCGGCTATCCAACCAGAAGCAAGATAAAGTCTCTCATTTCCACTGAGCCTTTTAACATCCAAATGTACGACTCGATAAGTAGAGGAGCCGAGATTGGCGAAGACTGCATCATTCGATCAGGCACGATCATCTATGAGCTGACGGCGCTTGAGGACAGAGTAGAAACTGGTCACAATGTCTTGATAAGAGAAGGCAGTCATGTGGGTGAAGGAACTCTCTTAGGCTCTTCAACAAAGCTCGATGGAAGAGTTGAGGTCGGTAAGAACGTAAGTATCCAATCGAACGTCTATCTGCCTCACCTAACAGTTATAAAAGATGGAGTGTTCATCGCGCCCAATGCTTGCTTTACGAATGATCCCTATCCTAGGAGTAAACGCTTGGCTGGGACTCTTGTCGAAAAGAACGCGATAATATGCGCCAACTCAACCATTCTGCCCGGTTTGAAGATTGGCGAGAACGCCATTGTCGGCGCCGGGTCTGTAGCTACTGGCGATGTCCCACCAGATTCCGTTGTCATTGGTAGCCCCGCAAGGTTTCTAATGAAACGTCAAGATTTCGATGAAAAGAGGAAAAAATGGGAAGCCTCAGAAGAGTAATCGACAAAAATTTAAGTGTCCCCTCCGCATAATTGTGGATCGCGATGAAAATGATCAATCTGGAAAAATATAGGATAATCGACTTGTCCGCTGAGCTGCACCCAGGCGTTTTAAAGGTGAACGGCGAGTATGTCCACAGCCGCGAGGCTAGAAGATTCGAAATCCGCCAGTACGTGTACGCTCCGGACAGAACCTTCATGCACTGGGTTGAGACCGAGACCCATATCGGCACCCATGTTGAGATGCCTGCGCACTACATTGAGAATGGCAAATCAGCCTCAGAACTGTCGGTTGAGACATTCATCGGCGAAGCCGTCGTATTAAGATTCGACTTTATGAAACCTCAGAATGGGAAAGGGAAGTCGATAAAGACCGAGCACCTAGCTAAGGTCAAGGAGACCGATATCGTCCTGATGTGGAGCCCATATAAAGGTGCTGAGTCACCGTACATCTCAACCGAAGCCGCAAAGGAACTTGCTGAGAAGCGCATTAAGCTGCTGGGCGTTCAAAACATTGGCGTCGAAGAATCTTACACTTTAATGGCAACGCACGGTAACCTCTTAAAGAACGACATACCCATCATTGAAGGTCTGGTAAACCTAGACTCCATCAAAAGAGAAAGGATTTTCTACATCGGCCTTCCTTTGCGAATATTCGGCTTAGACTCCTCATGGATCAGGGCTATAGCCCTCGAAGAGAAATAAGAGAGCGGGTCAAAACCGTGCAGCTAACCGTACAATCTCTTCGATTGGGTATTGTTCGCTAATCGGCTTCTCAATGGATGCCTTGCCTGTTGATCTGACAAGTTTTTGCTGAGCCTGAACCCATTAACGCCAGTTCTGTAGTAATTCTTAAGGGTCTCTGTTATCGTGTAGCCGCGTTTCTTATATAGCCTCAAAGCCGGAATGTTGTCCGTCCGCACCTCGAGGTGGCAAGCTTCCGCTCCGCTCTCGATGAGGATTTCCTCAGCTTTGTTGAGAAGTCTGTAGGCTACTCCTCTCCTCCTATATCCTAGAGAAACATCTAGCGAATAAATGTGGCCATGAGTCTTGTTTCCGTAACGTTCAATTGAGCCGATTATGAAGCCAGCGATCTCCCCCTTCACTAGGGCCACAAGGTTTAGAAACCTTGGCGTTTTTAAGAAATATTCGAACCAGCTTTTTGGGAAGGCTTCGTGACCAAAACATTCAAGTTCAATCTTATGAAGTGTCTCCAGATCATCTATCTTTGCTTCACGTATCACAATCTGCAAGCTGGTCACTGACCGACTACCGAATTCTTAGAGGTCTAATGCTTCGAGAGTTTCTCTTCTTCTCACAATCTCGTCAAGATCTACAAATTCGCCGTTAACAATCTTGAGCCTTGCTTCTATCTTCCCCTTTTCAACGCTCATCACATTGTAGGAGTTGTGAAAGAACCCCCTCAGCTTTTCACATGAGACGCTGCCCGCGTGAACCACAAGCATGTCTTCTATTCTCCATCTCCACGGTCTGTGTCTATGCCCGCAGAGAACTAGGTCAACCTTGGATTTTGCGAGGCTTCTTAGGACATCACCCGCATCTATTATCGTTATCTGGTCGGCTCCAGTATCCGGGACCGGAACAATGTGATGATGTATGGCTACGATTTTTACTGTATCCATGTACTTTTCAAGGATCTTTTCCAACCACAGGTTTTGTCTGTGTCCGACTTCTCCGTCATCTCTATCGGGTCTCGCAGAACTTAGCACTATTATGACCGCGCCGCCGATTTCTGTCACTTGGAAGAATGGGAAAAACTCTTTAAAAAGCAGATATCCTGTTGAGCGATAGTCGTGGTTCCCGCTTACGAATATCACTTTTCCCGCTTTCAGCCCCTTCAACTCTTTTGCAGCCATCCTGAACTCTGACATTAAGCCATCCTCAGTAAGGTCGCCAGTAACCAAAACAACACTGGGGGACAGATCATTGATTTCCTTGATAGCGGCCTCCATGACCTCTCTTCGAAACATCGGACCGCAATGTACATCTGAGATCTGAACTACTAACATTCCTCATTAGCACACCCATTCTATACTTGCAAGTAGATTCGCTGAATATTATATATAAACGTAGATCGACCTATAAGATGTCTGCAACTCCATAAAGAGGCTAGAGATCTATGAGTGAAAAAATGCGAGAAATACGTGAAGGGAGAAAGCTTCAGATCACGGGAGGTTCGACCTATATCCTTTCTTTACCTAAGAAATGGGTTATCCAAATGGGCTTAGAGAAGGGAAGCCGGCTGGATTTGGTGATGCAGAACGATGGATCCATCGTCATGGTCCCAGAAGGGTTGAAAAGAACCGAGAAAACAATTGAGGCAATAATAGAAGTGGCGTCGAGTGAAGAACCTGACTCTGTCATAAGGAAGATAGTCTCCGCGTATCTGGTCGGCTACAACGTAATCTTCTTGAGAGCGAAGAATCAACGTCTAGATCTTACTCATAGAAACGCTGTAAAAGATTTCGCTCGGAAAATGTTGGTGGGGACGGAGATCCTGTCGGATTCGGCTAAGGAAGTTGTGATGAAGGTTTTGCTCAGTTACCCTGAACTTTCAGTTCAGAGCGCCCTGAGAAGAATGTGCATCATTTCATCTTCTATGCATGAAGATGCCATAACAGCGTTGAAGGAATTGGATAGAGGACTGGCCCAAGAAGTCATCGCTATGGATGACGAGGTTGACCGCTTCGGCCTCTACATAATCCGCCAATTGAAAGCAGCAGTTGAGGATGAGAAGATAATCAAGGAGATCGGGTTGTCCACCAGGAGAGATTGTCTCGGGTATAGAATAATAACGAAAGTCGTGGAGAGGACAGCAGATCACGCGGTCGAGATCGCAGAGAACATCCTCATGTTAGAAAAGCCTTTAGAAACTGAACTGTTTCAACGTATCGAGTCGATGAGCACCTCCGCGATATCCATCTTTAACGAAGCGGCAGAGACTCTGTTCAAGCGGGACTTCCAACTCGCTAACAAGATCGTTCAGAAAGCCAAACAAGCGGCTTTGCTGAGAAAAGAGTTGACAAAATCCATCTTGAAAAGAACCGATATCGGAGAGGTATCCAGCCTTAGCCTCATAATAGAGAGCATCACAAGGGCGGCGGAATATGCCAGCGATATAGCCGAGATTGTTCTAAACCTGAACGTGGATCAGATCTTGACCGCGTGAGGAAAAAATAGAACGCATTACTAACCAAGAATCTTTCGCTAACGGTAAGATGCGCTTTTTGTCCCTAGAGGAACGCTCTTTCCCTTCTAGCATCTTGCCTCTGATGATTTGTATCATGGCACTCGAATAGAACTCAGAAATCTACAGTAATGAGTTGATCTCCTGCTTTTGCTCTATACACCCTAGTGAGCTTTCTGACAACACTCTCATTGGAACCCAGATAAATTAGGTGACTTCCACATCGTCTCTTGCAGTCAGAGGAGCCGAATCTTGAAACAGGAATCGTCGCACGCATTTTTTCATTCAAATACTGATTGACTTCGCATTCCACTCTTTCGTGGATTGGGACTATCATAGCAGATATCACCTTGACATCCTTGTCTATTGTAAAGAAGTCGATGTGCCACTTCTTCCTCTTGTCCTTTCTCAAGTGCCAGCGAATCCTTCCCTCCAAACTCAGAGCTCCTTTCCCTAAAGCTGACCCTGTATAAGCATAGTACCCCTTAGGGAACCTTTGGACCCCGATCTTCCCTATCGATATCCATTTCTCGAATGGGACAAATATTATCAACGTATAAATCCCATTCCTAGGAATGTTTGCTCCTCGAGAAATCCAATTGTTCTCCACAGATTTCTGCGACATCTGCCCCAGCTGCCACACTTTAGATGCTACCTTTGATCTGATAATAGAGAGGTCCGCACTTTTTGCATCGCACAAATGACTTCAACATGAGGCTCAATAATTACTTTTATAAATTCGCATTAGATTAATATTTGTATCTGTACTATCAGAAAAAGGGGACAAGTTTGATTAGTCATGAGGAAGAAAGACGCATTAGCTGTCCAAACTGTGGTAAGCTAGTTCCAGCGATGGTTTACTGCATATACTGTGGGGCAAGGCTGCCGAAAAGTATACCTCCGGAAAAAGCTGAAGCGTTACCCCCTCGAGCACCGCCGCCAACGCAACCTCCAAGGGCACCTCCGCCTTCGGCTCCTGCTCCGGCTCCGCCTACAGTCAGAATCTCGCCTCCGGTTACGGTCAAACCTGCAGTTAAGAATGAGATTCTGGAGTTGATGTCCAATATCACCGCATATTATGATAGAAAGGTCTCTCTGCTGAACCTGTTCAAGTCTGGAGAAGTCACTGAGAAAGTGTTCTTGAAACTCTACGACGAGTACACGGAGAAACTTAATGACCTTGAGAGTCTTCGTGGCCGTAAAGTCGATGAACTCAAAAAGGACCTTGACGGGAAAAACAAACGCTTGGAAGATATCAAGATTGCTATCGAAGAACTAGAGGTTCGACACAAGATAGGCGAGGTAGACGATCAGAGGTTCAATGAGAGAATGAATCTGTCAAAAATGGAGGCGAATCAACTTCAATCCCTTGTAAGAGAACTTAAGTTGAACCTTGACGAGCTGGAGAAGCCGCTTACTGGAAAGACCTCCAGAGACGTGCTTAACCTGGACACAAAAGCGCGATCCTCTCATGAGGCCCTTGAAAAGCTTGTCGAAGAAGGAAAGTTTTCCAGCGAGGCACTAGCTAAGATTAAACCTGACATGGAGAAGATGCTTGAGTTCTTCGACTCTATGATTAGAGAGCGCAAGGAAAAGGAAAAGACGTTAAGGGAACATTTCGAGACTCTCCAAGCAAGATACAGGCTCAGCGAGATTTCAATAGAGGAGTATGAAAAGAAGAAACGTGAGATTCAAGAAGAGATAGACAAGGTCTGGGCGTGAATATTTCTTAAAGCTATGCAGCGTTCCGACATCTAGATAATCAACGGTTCTTTGGGCTCAAGAATAAAGTGCGTTTATGGAACTTAGAGCATTAGCCGAGCTCTGCGAGAAGATCGCGGCAACGACTAAACGCAGTTTGATGATCGATATAGTAGCGGAATTTATAAAAGGATTGGATGAGAATGAGATTGAGCCCGCCTTATCCATGATTCTCGGGCGCAGTCTACCAAGGTGGGACCAAAGAGAGCTCGAGGTCAGTTGGGCAACTTTGGTCACCGTGATTAATCGGTTAACTGAAGTTGACTGGTATAGGTTTTCTAACATCTTTAAAGGCGAAGGAGATGTCGGATCAACCGTTCAAGTAATCTTTCAGACAAGCAAGATCCGGAAACAAGCAGCGCTCTTCGAGAAGCCTTTAACGATACTCGAAGTGAGACGGGTCCTGGAAGCTATAGCGGATTCTTCTGGTCAAGGTTCCAGAGAGAAGAGGGAACGTTTGGTTGAAACACTGTTGGGAAGAACAAGCCCGCTTGAAGCAAAATACATTGTTAAGATCATAATAGGTGAGATGAGGACAGGCTTTCAAGAAGGACTTATGGAGGCCGCGGTTTCAAGAGCTTTTAAAATTCCTCTTAGACTCG
>CAZQDW010000078.1:384-7289 GCA_964592315.1 uncultured Candidatus Bathyarchaeia archaeon | reverse complement strand
CTATTACCTTATTACGTATATTAAGGTAGGGTGCAGCAAGACAGGTATTCACAATTTGATCTTGAAGTTCCGTTCTCTCCAGAAAGGTGGCAGCGGGGAGTACTATATTGGCAAGCTGAGCTGTTTCGTTCATGGTTTGAGTCATGGCAACAAGAAAATCCAATTTCCCTAATGCCTGTTTGAATTTATTAGAGTTGGGCCAAGTAACTACAGGGTTAGATCCAGCTACAATAATCATTTTAATAGGATAAGGTTTTTCAGTTAGTATGGTATCTGCAAGAAGCATGCCTTGACCAGTCCAATCATCAAACACTGGCGCACACAGAGGATATTCGTTGCAGCCCAGTGGTTTTTCTTGCAGCATCTCAGGGAGCCTAAGTGAAGGATATTCTGGTACCGCTGACATCATAAGTCCACCCATATTGACTGACACGTATCCACCCGGTATGTCAAGATTTCCGGTTATCGATTGTAAAATGATAATAGCTCGACTGGCTTGGAAACCGGCTGCCTGCTGATCGAGTGCATTAAAGCCCTGAACTATGCAGGCCGGCTTTGCGGTGGCATAAGTTCGGGCAATTTGCTTGATGGTTTCTGCGGGAACCCAAGTTATCTTCTCCACCTCCTCTGGTGGGTAACTTTTTACGTGATCCGCTAATCTATCAAAGCCAGAGGTCCACTTCTCAACAAATTCCTTATCAAAGAGGTTCTCCGATATAATAACATTCAGCATACCTAAGGCTAAGGCACAATCACTCCCGGGTCTAATTTGAGCATGCACGCGAGCCTTTTTAGCAAGGGGTATACGCCTGGGATCAATGACTATGAGTTTAGCCCCCTTTTTCATAGCTTTACTCACGTGATTAGCTAATAGAGGATTGGAATGACTGGGATTATGTCCCCACAGTACAATGCACTTTGAATTTACCGGGTCAGCACAAGGAAACTTTCCGAGGGTCATAATATTAGCCACAATGTGAGAAAGAAAGCACATGCACTCGGGTGTAAAGTAGTTTGGCGTACCATAGACGTCGCAGAATCTGCGAAGTAGATACATTCCGGCTACCCCTTGAGTGACAAATGACATACCAGTAATGACAGCCAGTGATCTGGCACCATAAGTATCCTTAATCTTTGTTAGTTCCAAGCTTATGGTATCTAAGGCTTCTTCCCACGAAATTCGCTTCCAACTTTCACCCTCTCTTTTCATCGGGTATTTGAGCCGATCAGGAGAGTACACATAATCGGTTGCAGCAGCACCTTTGGCACACAAGTAACCTTGAGAAACTGGGTGATCAGGATCACCCTCTACCTTGACGATCTTTCCTTCTTTGACATGTGCCTTGATTCCGCAAGTCCAAGAGCACATCGCGCAGCAGGTTTTGATCACCTCTTCACGAGCAACTGAATCTCGAGACACCATGGCTCACCCCCTTATACGAATACAGTATAACCCCTCGAGGATTTAAGCTTCAGCTAACACGTGCTGAAGATTACTCCATTGATATCCTACTTCTCTTTCTTGAGCCCCTATTCTTTGCAACCCCATAACCGAAAAGTGCTCTCCGGTTTCGACGTCTCGCCCGAGAGGCATACTCCTAACCTCATATATCGGTTATGGCTTCCGTTATTCATAGAACTAATTATAGTGCTCAGAATTTGCCGTATTTCTTCTAGATTCGGTCTAGACGTTGGCAGCTAGACGCTAATTAGTCAATAGCTTGCAACAAGTTTCTTGAAGTAGTCTTGAGTAGCCTAATCTTAGCTCAGAGCTATTGTCTCCGCCGCCAGAAACCCCGATAACATCGCCGCTAGAGTTCCACCACCAGGTATTGTCCATTGTCCAGCGAGATAGAGATTCTCCACACTTGTCTTGAGCTGAAGGGAGTTCTGCAAGATGTTTTCTGGTAGGTTAGCCCACCCAAGCATGGCTCCCTCACTATTCAACGTATATCTCTCTATGGTCAAGGGGCTGGCAGAATCCATTACCACAATATGCTTTGATAGGTCAGGAACAATTTGTTGTTCCACCTTCTTGATTATCTCTTCTGCTACCCTCTTTTTATCGCGCTTCCAATCTACATTCCTAAGATGGTACGGAGCTAGGGCAGTAATGACCAAACAATGCTGACCTTTAGGGGCCAAATCAGGGTCTGCACACACAGTTGGACAGGTGAGCATGAGGTAGCTTGTCAGGTTACCTTGCAGTATGGCTTTGTACTCTGCGTCAGCGTCATAAGTGCTACGGAGTATTACCTCGTGGCAGGTAATTCCATAGTCCCTAGGGTCCAAATCTACTCCTAGGTAGACAAGGAAGTCTGATATACAAAACTCCCTTTTTCCCAATTTGGCGACAAACCCAAGTTCCAACTCTCTCGGGTTCATTAACTGGGTGAAAAGTTGCCTAGCTGCTATGTTGGAAACAACAACACTCGCCCCTATTCTTTCCCGACTTTCAGTTTCGATTCCTACCGCTTTCCCCTTTTGCATTAGAATCCTAGTTACTTTGGTATTTAACTCGAGTTGACCTCCAAACCTACTTAGAGCTTTAGCCAGCGCATTCGGAATGGTCTGAACTCCTCCCTTTGGGTAGTAATTACCGGATAGAGCGCATCCTGCTACGATGGCAGACAACTCTGCTGCTGAAGTCCTTGAAGGCGGCAATCCTGCACAAGGCCACAGGCTGGACAGTATGCCCTTCAGTCGATTGTCTTTGAGGTGTTGGTCAAGTACCTGCTGAAACACCATGCTGTTATACTTTAGGAGAGCGGGCGAATAAGAAGGCAACGTCATGAGCCCGGTAAACGCTTCAGTCATGGTTTGAAAGAGGGGCCTGATATTCTCTTTCTCATGGGGAAACTTGGTTGAGAGCATCTGAATATATTCCTCAGCATCGTCCGAGACTTCAAAGGAATCCCCGGGAAGAATACACTTATAATGTGGGCTCAACCTGTAGAACTCGATGTCATTTTCCAAACTGAGCATCTGGAGAACGAAATAGATAACGCCACCTGGCCCGCATCCGGTGAGGTAGTGAACACAGGCATCGAATGTAAACCCCTTCCTCTTAAAAGAGACGCAACATCCTCCGGGAATTTGACCTTGCTCAAAGACCTTTACGCTTTTTCCTTTCTTAGCCAACAGGGCGCCACATACTAGACCTCCCAATCCCGCTCCGATGACTACCACGTCGTATTGTTTGTCAAACTTCATCTTTTTAGAGACCATTTCCCAAAAGAAGCAGCGGAAATATCATACTTGCGTTTGTCTCCCAAAATTCGCCTAGATAGGCTGAATAATAGGAAATTCTTCTTGAATATTATAGCATGGCTACCCTTAGCTTGAATATGGAGTGAAGCTCGTCTAGGGAGCTATTGTCTAAACACTCTGGACTTCTGTTATAGTGAAGTCCCGATGATAAAACTAAAGGGGCTGGTATGAGCCAGCCCCTCTTGTTGCCTTTGTGAGGCTAATTGCTACGGAGCCAGCTCCCCGGCAAAGCCATCGTAGATTTGTGGCTGTGAACGGGGCTGCTCTGCCGTCACCCGTGGGTAGGCATAATCTAGCGCCTCTTCCATTGACACCCCATCTCCGCTGACATGCAGACCTTCTGCAAGCCCTTGCAGGATAGCTTCATCGACGAAGTAATAGCCAAACAGCGTGTTACCTAGAAGCAGGTAATCCCAGCCATACTGGTTTGCTTTGCACGCTGAGCAAATGACTCTGCCCGGTGCCTGGAGGTCGACATTCAGCGTATCAAACATACCGCCTGAGTAGCAGGAACCGAAGACAAGGGCAAACTTTTGTGTCTCGAAGGCTGAGAACTTCTGCCTTAGATAGCCATCTGTTATGGCATACATATCATGGCTGACTATGCACTCATCATACCGATCGACTTCAACATCGTTATCCCAGCCTTTGGAATCAGCTACCCGATAGCCATGCCCGCAGAAGAAGAACACCACCGTTGAATTGGGACCCTCGTTTGCAGCCAACCAGTCTATGGCACCCACGATAGCCCCAGCGGTCGCCTCGCTGTCCAACAACATCTTGATATTGCTCTCAAGAAAACCATATTTGACAGTAAGGGCTTCTTTCATCTCCATAGCATCATTAGCAGGGTTCCATAAGTCGTTCGCCGTCCCTTCGTAGTCTGATATGCCAATGATAACAGCCCACTTGTCTTCTGGCGAAGGTGGTGGAGTCGGAAGCCCAGCTTCGCTAACGGTTACCGGGGCGGACGCTGTATTGTTATTTTCATCCAGTTCGGAGATCTTGTTGTCAGGGTCGACCACCACAGTTACCGTATAGGTCCCTGCTGCTCCTGGTATCCACCCAATAGAGGCAGTTTGGGTCCGTCCGTACTTTATCCTGCTTATCGTCTTGTCGCCTATCGTGACTCCATTAGCAGAAAAACGGACCACTACACCTACTGCCCATGCATCTCCGACATTGTGAATAGTAGCCTTGATAGTTATAGTATCTGCCGTTGTTGGTGCAGAGGGATCAAACGCGATATCGCTCGACGATAAGGCAAGATCTGCCCCGGACCCTAAGCCTGATCCGCTACCCCGTAACAGAGCTGAATCACTCCAAAGCTTTACCTCAGATGGCTCAAGTGGCGCAACCTCACTGGCTGGGGGCTGAGCCAGGACAACGAGTGCAGAGAGCGGTAAAGCAAGTGCTATAATCATGAGAGCCACTAATATCTTCTTCACTCTTCCTCACCTCCTTTCTTGGTAAAAATTCATCCGTTTCACAAATTATTACTTTCGGAATCACCTTGTCAAGCATTACTTTAATAAGAGTAACTATCAACTTTTTGGGGCAGAATCGCGAGACCTTTTTCCCGACGGCATACTTAGGATGCTTGTTTTTCAAGAGTCCGCTTACGAATCATACTGTTGCCAATACTGGTATACTTCCTGTAGCTGGCTCTGCCAATACCGTATGTCAGCCTCACTAAGGTAAGGATTTTGCCACTGCGCCCGCGTTGACCTTCTAATTGCTTGCGGCGTATCTGGAAGTCCGAAGAATCCTCCGCTGACCATCATTGTGTCGCTCCGAACAACAACCGCGGAGAGCTTGGGATGCCCCGCTTGCAACTCAATTTCACTAATCCGACCTACTACCTCACCAATGTATCTTCGACCAGGGCCTCCACCAAGCCTACTAAGGAGTTCACCGTAAGTAATAAGCGTCCCCCGTCTTGCTACTTCTATGAGTATTGGCCGTGCCGTTTCTACATATTCTGTAAGAGTATGTAGCCACAGTGACCCTCTAACAGATTGCATTTTCTGAGACCCTTTTAGATGTAAAAAGATTGTAATATATTTCAGAATTTCCAAAACATTTTACCAAAAATATTGACAATTGTGACTCATGGTTTATGATGATATGGGAGGTGGTAGGTGGCGGCTCTCCTGACGGGTTTTAGCACTTCCCCGATCCTCCCTTGAGCCCAGCTCACAGCTCAAGGATCAGGTGAGTCCCACCACCTCGAAAAGGGATTGAGAAGATGGATCCCCGCGCAACCGGGACAGCTATCCCTAATAAACGTTATTTCCCGATTGACCACCTTTCACACACATAAAAGTTAGGTTCCATAAAACCCGTGCTTGGGCACAATACTAGCCCAGCTAGTGGGTTTGGAGGGGGCGCTTGACTAGAGATGAAATGTCTTATTCCACATAAGTCCCAAAAGGCAGGTAGCCGCAGCATAGAGATTAGTAGAGCATACCTGCGCACAGGAGAGACAATTAGTCGCTCACTATGGGTGAAGGTGAGCCCCAGACACCCTCTACTGAAGCTGGTCCTTGCACTGCCTGTGATTGGGGCAGTGCTGGCTATGTTTATTCTGATTGTACTGATACTGGGATTTACCCTATTAGCTCTGGCTTTGCTCTGGGCTCTATCGCCCAGACCCAGGTATAAGGAAACTGGCTGGCAATAGCCCAGCCGGCGTATTTGGAGAGAGCAATGAGCGAAGAGCATTCGAAGCGAAGAGAACAGGAAAGCGAAGCCATAAGGAAATTCTATGAAACTCACCCTGGTTGGAGTCTGCTGCAGGTTGCTAAGTGTCCTAGTCTTGGCTGCGGCAAGCCTTTCCACTGCAAAGTACACCAGTACGCCTACAGAAAATGGTGGGTTAACCTTAGCATAGGACTGAAAGGATAAGTTGCCCTGCCAGCGGATTTGGAGTAGCCTACGGTTATTATTGTCAGCCCAGCAGTCTAGCGTTGCACTTAAGGGCGTTTTGTTGGCGAGAACACGAGTTCCTCTTTGAGAATCGTGCTTAATTACATTATCTAAGCCTGTAGACCAGCGATTCCTCTTAAGGTCGTCATTTTGGAGAGAGGAGTCTGTGAAGCCACTTCCAATCGTTATTAGCCAACACAACTACTATTAATCGGAATGCTGAAACCAAAGCGCTCATTTCTTCGGTGATCTTAAGGACTTCATCATATGAGTACTGTTCATTTGGCTTGTTCTTGCCTCCCAAGATAATGACAATTCTTTTTGGATCATCAGTTTCAATATCAGTGTGGGCATCTGCATTTCTTAGGGCTCGTCTATATGGTTGCTTAAATGCATCAATATGGTCACCGACATAATCGATGAAGTGCGCTTTGCTGACAGGGTCTATCGACCTTTCACGAAGTTCCTTATAAGACAGTCTGAACCTATTCTCCCTTTCCAGAAGAAGATAACGGGCTAGAGTCATATCTTTTTCATAGATACCGCATAGGCTCCCATAAATGCTGATAAGCTTTACAACGGTTTGTCTATCGGATGGAGACTTGATTTCAGCCAGATCTTTGAAGTGCTGAACCATTTCATTGGAACTGAATTGACCGATGACGGTCGTGTCCCTATGTTCTCCAAGCTCCCTCAAAACTCTCAGG
>CAZQDW010000078.1:0-374 GCA_964592315.1 uncultured Candidatus Bathyarchaeia archaeon | reverse complement strand
GCTATGCTTCTTTCGCGACATGAGTTCATCAAGTAATTTTCCAATTTCTGACAGATAGCCGTAGTAGTTGGTTTCCAATAAATAGGGTAACTCGTTGGGTAAAATGTCAAGAACTCGTTTCGTTGATGATACTCCCCATTCGGTGGCACTTACTCTCGGAGAAATACCCAAATTAAGCTTATACAATAAGTAATTTAGGTCTTTTCTTATCATCCCTATAGGAATTATCCCCGTTGCCTTTTTCGTTCCAATCCACTTCTTCTCTAAGTGGACCGCGCGAATTGCAAACTGATTGACGCTCTTCCACAACAAACGACACTGTACCTTGTAAATGCCTCTGAGACAATTTGAGGCAAAAATTACCTTACACTGGT
>CAZQDW010000077.1:0-7315 GCA_964592315.1 uncultured Candidatus Bathyarchaeia archaeon | reverse complement strand
GGTTGAAAGAGAAATAGCCCTAAAGTTAGACGGGTACAAGGGTTCATCTTGGTCGTGGTCCGACGACCTCTACGTGCATGTCGCCAACATTCTAAGAGGCAGTGTAGGGTTAAAGAGCTTCGTGGGCCACGGCTACAAGGAGCTGCTTCTAAGGGACAGCGCTGATCCCTCAATGTGGGGCTGGAGAAAACTGCTCAGAATGCTCGAAGCCAAATAGTTCACGCTTAGCATACTGGAGGTTCTTCGCAATGAAGATTGATGTCCGAGACGATTTTGTCAACCTTCTTATGGGCCTCGATAAATCGGTGGGTCCAGACCACGTCATAAAAGCCTTGAAATGGGCTTCAGATAGCCCTGAAAAGGCAGCTCAGATCGTTGAGGGCTGGAGAAAGCTGAGAAGCAACGGCATGAAGGAGTTTCAAGGGTGGCTTTCCCTTGGGCTTGGGCCTGACCGAGCCTTAGAGTGTGCAGAGAAGTTTGAAGTAGAACAGTATGAACAATTAAGCTTCCTAAGGAAGGTTATAGCGAGGGCGAAGAAGGGAGGCTACACTTTCACATCGCCAAACGGTGTAGAGTGCACGATCGATCGGAGGGGAGAAGGAGAGTACTGGTTCAATTTCAACCTTGGAGGAGAAGAAGTCTATCTGGTCTACTCGGGCACTATGCTCTCCTACGTCATTAAGGCGATTAAGGGGGGCTGGATAAGCACTCACGGGCTCATCATGATCGTATACAACGATAAGGGCTACGAAGCCGACAGCACGACTGGAAGGAAAATCTTGAAGGCGGTGGAGCGGAACTTGAACCCGAAGGTCTTGGCTGTCGTGGATCCCGAATTGAGGTGATGAGAATGAGGTTGCGTCTGTCAAACATCTTCCACGAACACCATTGCGCCCTAGGAGTGTATGTTCCCAGCGACGTAGAAGATGTGTGGAGGCCAGTCGTCGTGGTTCATGGAAGCACGAGGCAGGAGATAGTGTTGGCTCTGCTTAGCAGCTATCCGCATAAGCTTGTCCTCTGGGATGGGTTGGCTGCTGAGTTCGTGGTTCCAGAAGATGTCTGCGCAGTCCTTGAACATCTTCAGGACCTGAAGAAGTCAATTAGGGAGAAGGATGCAGAGGAAGTTTTTCAAAACCCAACCTTGGAGGGCGTGGAGAGGTTTGTGGCCTTAAGGAAGCTCCTGGAATAGCTGGGGAAACAGACTTTGGGAGATGTAATAAATGTTCGCTATTTTAGACGATGCTGGAAAATACACTTCGCTACACATATGGTTTCGAAGATCCCTTGAAGAGTTCAACTCCTCGCAGAAGCCCGACTTTTCTATTCAAAACGTGAACCCTAAGAGGGTCGTCTTGGCCATCATGCAACGGAATTCGATGAGAATCCTTCCAGTGGAGAGCCCGGGCGGAAAAGGAGTCTGGATGTTCGTAGCTGTTGAGGCTTCTGAAATTGAACTTGAAGCAGTTAGAGCGCTCTCGAAGACGACGAAGTTAACCCATAAAGATGCAAGGGAACTCATCGAAAGCCCCATCCCTGAACGCATCTTAAAGCATCTATCGCTGAGGAAGATTCTGGAATGAAGATTCTTCTAGTACCTTGGTCGAAGAGTTGCGGCTTCGCCCTACGCATCTACGAGCAACCCTACAGCGGATACACCGACGACCCAGAACCCATCGAGATCGCCACTTCAAAAGGGCACGAAATCGCCACAGCCCTGTTAGACGCTTACCCAAAGAGGCTCTGCTCCTTCAACCCTCAACACAGCGTAAGGATCGCCGTAGAAGTTGACGCTCCTGAAGAGGTGGGAGCGAGGCTTTTGAAAGTCCTAGAGAGCCTGGCTAACGTCAATCCCAAGGTCCTAAGGGGAAAGACGGCGAAGGGTCTGACTGGGATTCTCCTTGAAAACCCCACTTTGGAGGGGGTGGAACACCTCCTAGCAATCACAAAGCTTTTGGAGGAGTGAAAGGTGGCGAAGTAGAAGTATCAAGTTCTTAAAGGCGAAAAGGTCGTTTCTAGAAAGCCCGGTTTATCATTCAGAGAACTGATGCTGCTTTTAGATTTAGCTGACGACTTGTTCAGAGCAAACAACCCAAACCCAATATTTACGGAGATTCAAACCGAGAAGTCGGGGTAGGTGAAGACGAGTTTGGCGTGCTTGCCGTAATAAGGCACCTCCCAGTTTAAGTTTAAAAATGGGAGTCTTTCAGCCCTCTTAACAATGACACAGTATTCCACTATCCCTCTTTTTCTGTCCGTAGCTGCTGGCAAGCGCGTTAAGCGAGAATACGAAAGTCGACTTGCAACATTGCGCTTCCAGCCACGCTATGCTGAGGAGCCCCAGATAGGGTGAAACAGAAAGAAAAGGTTAGGAGGGATCGGGATGAAGGTGTATGTTGTGGCTTTTGCCTGGGAAGATGACTTCGAGGTGGAGGCTGCGTTCGCGTCCAAGGAACTGGCGAAACAATACGTCCGAGAGCAGGCATCTCTGCGGGGGCTGAACGAAGGCGAGATCTGGATCGAGGAGTTAACCGTCTTCACTAGGCCAGAGGAGTTTACAGAGGGTAGAAGCCTCGAAGAACTTGCAAAGGAACAGTTCGACGAAGCCTCAGACGTGGAGAGGTTCATCAAGAGAATGAACAAGTGGGTAGAGGGTCTGTGAGGAGGCGGAAGATTTGACATACTGGTTAGAGTTGCTGGTCGACGAAGAACTTAGAGACATCGTTGAAAGGGAGGGCAGGCGTGAAGATCGCGAAACCGTCGAAAACGCCTTCGCACGCTTAGATCCTACAGAATGGACCAAAGCCTACAGGGGAAACCCTCACACAGCTAAGTTCCTCACAGAAGACGGAAGGGCGCTAAGGGTCAAGTTCTGGCTGAAGATAAACCCAGACATCTGCGAACCCTACGAAAACCCACTAATAGTAGACGAGAAATGCTTTGTGATCGTGACAAAGAGGTGATTGGCATGAAGGAAATCGTGGAAATTGGGATTGTGAGCGATGAAAGAGTTAAATGTCCCAGTTGCGGGGCGACGCTTAATCCTAAATCCGAAGACATAGACATTGTGGACTTGGACGGAGAATGCGGAGCACACCGACTCTACTCCATCACAGTTAAATGCGGATGCGGACAACTCATCCAACTTAACTTCGACCAAGGATGATTTGTATGTGTCTCTCTAAGGAACCCTTCATCTCCTTTTTGCCAAGTTTTTAGAGGCATAACCCATGGGACTTCCCGAATGGTTGCATATGAAGGTCGAGATAAAAGTCTTGACGCCGCTGGACGGCTACCACCAAGAAGAACTTGAAGACCTAATACTGAATGTACTGAAGGAATATGGAGTAAGAGCAAATATCAAGTCGTCGACAGGAAACGAGATGACTGTGTAACGATTGCCTTTAACCGTTTGGAAGAGGCGACCACAAATGCCCTTTTTATTCGTTTACGCCGGAACCTTAGGATAAATCCGAAGTAGTTGTGTTCAAAGAGTGTGCATCAGCAGAACATTGAACAGAACAAGAAGGATAATGCCCTTCTCCGCGAAGAATGCTCCCAATACCGCTTATTAAAGGAGTGAGGAAACTTCACAGTCCAGGAGGAAGGATTTGCCACGAGTGGAAAGGGAAGAGTCATCGTAAATGGGTTATCGGTTGACTCAAATGTGACAATCGAGGAGAGGATTTCAGTACGTGCCGACCTAACTGGCTGAGAAAGAAGCGGTGCTGATCAAGAAGGCCAAACCCATTACGCCAGCCAGATGTGTCCACAGTGTGGACGCGTTGGCAAGAAGAACCGTAAAAGCTATAGATACTTCAAATGCGCTAAATGCGGCTATGGGGTTGACCGTGATAGAACAGCGAGCTGGAACATCGCCGAGAGGGCGGGTAAACTTTTCACTCACTGTTCCAAGCCCAGTTTCCTCTCGGGAATGCCCAGTTAACAGGCAAGTTTGGAAAGATGAAGGGTGTGGAGATAGCGTTCTAACCATCTCAAGCCCCTCCCGAAAGGGGGAAGTAGTTGACTGAAACCTAAAGGCCTTCAATATTCCGGATGGGCTTCTCGGCGTCCACTCAGAAGGATGGCTCATCCGACGTTTTCTGGAGCGCCGTCGTTGCGCGCTCCAATGAGCTGGGAACTCTCCTGACGAGCCGGCGCGCCTCTCACGGCGTGACTGGCGCTTTCTGAAGCCTTAACTTCAGAAGGTTGACCTCTCGACCAGCCGCAGAAGTCTTCTGTGTATTCGGGAGGCCGAAACGCGGAGGAAACTCTGCGTTGGGAGTAGAAGTCTTGCTGGCGGGGGAGAAAAACCCCTGCTGAGAGTTTGGCGCATGAATGTCGCGTGAAGTCGACTGTTGCAGGCATGTGAGAGCATACAACCAGAAAAAAGCTCTAGCGCCTCAGGAAATCACGGCGGACTACCCTTTCTTCGAGCTATGTTCCTCCTCGAGAAAGAGCGGCGAAGGGGCCTGCTCAGAGAAGCACCTACACGAAGACCATCTGAAGATATGCGTAGAATACACTCATCTCCTCCCATTTTATCTACGCTCCGCAAGAAGACCCCCTCCGAATGGGCGGGGATGAATGCGGATAAGCCTAATTACGCTTACAGCCTATTTAAGACTCGCTATGAGGCTGACTGTTCAAGCGGGCATTGTAAAGCTGACTTGTAGAAAAAGAGAGATTCTGGATAGAGAATACGCTAATCTTCAGAGTTTTCTCTACGGCGACAGAGATGCTCCGCTTTACTCAGCCAATAAACAGCAAGCCTTAAGATATTATAAAAAGGCGAAACGCAAAGAATACCCACTTAGCTTCAGAAAAGACCTAATCAGCCTTAGAAGGGCTAAGGCTTTCTGGTTTCTAAAAATTCCAGTCTATGGCGTGAGGGGCGGAATAAGGGTTCCAGTAAAACTTCTAGGGAGTTTCCTGAAGGAAAGCTTTGTGAAAGCAAGATCGTTCGGAAAGGAAAACGATACGTGGCTATGCTCACCTTCGAGGTTGAAGCCTCGCCCATGCGTAAATGCTCCTCCATCCTAGCCGTGGACTTGGGTGAACGTTTCGCCGCCACTGCGGTGCTTTGGCGGAACGGCGTGATGAAAGCCAGGTTCTACGGTAAAGGAATTAGAGGGATTAGGCGCCATTATGCTTGGCTCCGTAGAAGGCTTCAAGAAAGGAGTCTAACCCATGTTTTGAAGAGAATCGGTGGCAGGGAGAAGCGTTGCATAAACGCTGTTCTCCACCGGGTCAGCAAAGGAATTGTCAGCCTCGCAGATTCCACCGATTCTCACATAGTCTTGGGGGACCTCACGGGGATAAGGCGAAGAGCCGAGAAAAAGGAGAAGGGGAAAAGATTCAATAGAATTGTCAGCTACATGCCCTACTATCGCTTGACGAAGATAATTGAATATAAGGCTATGCTGAAGGGCATACCAGTAATCAGCACAAACGAAGCCTACACAAGCACAACATGTCATGTCTGCGGATGCGAGGGTAAACGCAAAACTCAAGGACTTTTCATCTGCAAACACTGCGGAGAGTATAATGCCGACCTCAACGGAGCCATAAACCTCGCTAAAAAATTTGAGAGGGTCTTAGGCTATATGCCTTTGACCGGGGCTACCTGTGAACCAGCCCTAAACCATACCAGGCTGGAAGCCCCATGCGAAAGCGTGGGGTAGTTCACTCCAGACAGGCTTCTCGGCGCTCAGTCTAGGCGGCCTGTCTGATATATTCCGTTCCCACAAAGGGAACGATGAGCCGGGAACCCTCCTGAAGAAACTGAACAGATCTCGAAACGGTCTGGTCAGCTGCCCTCCAGAGTTTAACGCTTCATTCTGGAAGGGTTGGCCCATCGTCCGGCCACGTGAGATGTCAGGGTCTCACGTGTTTTGCGGTGAGCCGAAACAGGTTTGAGGCGGATCGCCTCAGGCCTGTCGAGGGATATCTTACGCGGTCAACATCAAGCCGTGTAGGCTTCTCTCCTGAGGCTTCCAGAACTGTTGAATCATACAAACCAGCCTTTATGAGCTCTCGTACAGAGCAGTGAACGGTGTCGGCGGAGGGGACTGAAGCCTCGCTAAAAGACTCGGCGCTCAAAACCACGGCTCAGCTGAAGAGACGGTTCGCGGCTTCAACCCTCCTCTTGCCGCATAACTTTAAATCAGGAGGTGTGGACATGCTTTCTAAAGGTTTGCAACTTCAACCCTCTTCCTTCCACACCCTCTTGGGGGACGCGAGAAACCAAAGTTGGGGAACACCTCCGCCCGAAAAACCTACTGAAAGCGTGGGAGACTAAAACAAGATAAGAGGGCAACTTCACCTGCACGCGCTCAGGAAGCATTAGAGGACGAGAGAGTTCATAACGCTTTGAGAACTAGATAGGTGGACCGATACGCTTCGAAAAACTTCATAGAATTCTTGATTGGCTGGAAAAAGAAGTATAAGGGCTACGTTAAGCCATCAGAGAAGTTGGCTGCCTGGCGGCTAAAACAGAGTTCTCTAGACCCTCTTCAACAGACCGGTGATTTGCTGGTATTTCAGGAGAGACAAGCCGTACCGCAAAGTCGCAAATAGGACTCCTAAGCCACATAATCAGAGACATTATCTTCTACAAGTTGACTAACAGGAATCCAAATCCATTTAGTAACGTCAGCCTCATCCCGTCCACCTACAGAAATCTTGAAGAGGCTGTTTCGAAGACTAACTTGCCAGCGGAGGACAATTTGAGATCATCTCCACAGCGTGGGATGCAACTGAATACGTCTCCACTATCTGCATGAATACATGGTTAGTCAGGCATGACCAAGGACTTGAAGAATCGTTTAAATCTGTAAGTATACTTCCTGGCCCTCATCACTATTAATTAACTATTTTATTTTTTTTTCTTCCGTGTTTTTTGTAAGTTTACTTATCCGTGGTCGTCTTTGTCCGCCATGTAGAATTTGTATATGCGTGTTCCTTTGGATTTGGTTATGTCTAATGTTACTGGTGCTGATACAAAGCTTGAAATTCAGTTTCTTGTTATGCCTAAGTTGTGTTCGAGTTCGGTTAGGCTTGCCATGCCATTAGCCTTTAATAGACGTTTAACCTCTCGCAACGCGCCTCTCGGATCATCACTGTCAACCACACATTTACACCAATCAGAGCTGAGTTCTTTTCGTTTAAAATTGAAAATCACTAGAAGTTTGCACGCAAATATATCGCAGAACACAGAAAAACAGCGAAGACGATTAGCGAACCGATTTTCGGCGCAGCCAAACTTGGTGGGGGCGGAGAAGTATACTTATAGTCGTTGGGAAGGGGCCTTAAAGGC
>CAZQDW010000076.1:3571-7371 GCA_964592315.1 uncultured Candidatus Bathyarchaeia archaeon | reverse complement strand
TGGTGGGGTCGGGGAGATTTGAACTCCCGTCTAGAGAGCCCAAGTCTCCAAGCCTAGACCAAGCTAGCCGACGACCCCGATCAGACAGAGCCTAAACTTATCCATAGGATAAAACGAACCGATTTTAAAAGTCTTACGGATTGATGAAAACCCGACCAGCCTACGTGTGCCCTCTCGTATCCGCAAAATGAGAGCCCTAGAGATCGGTCTCCTCCGTCAGCTAATTAAGCTCTTCATATGAAGTATGAGTTCGTCAATTTTCTCTTGGGTCCGTATCCTCGTGATAGGGCTCATCGTAATTACGAACTCGCCAATATCGTTTCTTGGCAGTTCCTCCATGTCTTTTCTAGAGGGCTCTGCAAAGCGAAAGACAGCATTCTCATGCAGGAAAAATTCCAGTTCCAGCCTATCATTTCTTAACCGAAACGCCCTGATATTGCATGGTTTTGAACAGGTTTCAGGAGCAATTTCGCCAAGGAAACGCGCTGTGTGACATTTCCTCGTGAGGGTTACGGGAACCAACTGTAAATGAACGGAAAGATTAAGCCCAGCTTTGACTAGGAAACCGTAGTATGGAAAGCATCGAGGAATCCAGTCAAGGTCAACGCCTCTAACCCCGTGCTCCTGAAAGAATCGTATAGTCGGTGCATAGTTCAGACTCGTCTTGGAATATTCTTCCTCTATGCCATGAACTTTCTCAAACAATGCGTCTTTTATGCCCCTTTTCAGCCATGGGCATCTGGCAGGCATATGAACTAGCTGCCTACCCAAATGCGGAATTAAGTTGGGATAACGACCAAGAACATTCAAGATACCCAAGTCATTGATCACAACAGGGATTTTTCCTTCTCTGTTCAAAAAATCCAGTTGTTTCACTAGCTTCTTGACACTACTGTCTGAAACTCGGGGGGTGACATAAGCAAAGTCTTTCTCACCATCCTTTACTAGGGCATACGCCTTTTCGAGCTCAGTCAAGCTGGGTATCTTCCACTCGCAGAATTCCGAGCCAAATCTCACCTTGTCGCAACTGCTACTAATGGCCTCCCTAAGCATCGCAATGTCGCTTGTTGTTGTTTGTGCTGAAAATTTCACAGCCTGATCTCTCTTGACTTCAAATCATGCTCTTTGTACGGAGCGTTGAAAAGGCTCGAGAAGATGCAACGTTTCTGTCTGCAATAAAACTCATAGAAAGGCAGGTATTTTACAGCGCCGCCTCCTTGGGCTCTCAGCGTTCTTCTACACTCTTCAATCATTAAGTAATCATATTCTTCTCTGAGCGAGGAGATCGCCACCCTAATACTTTCAGGTCTTGCCGAGGGTTTCCCTATTAGGCCTAAGAGTTTGCGATAAATCTTTACGTCTGCTGCTACACCTCTTCCCGGCCCGTATCCGTGCCATTGTCTTAGTCGGCCAACTATCTTTATACCAGCGACGCCTGCCTGAACCAAGGCTTGTATATGACATAGAGAACAATATGTTAATGCGTCCATTACTGGTGCGTTGCCGCACCGCCTTTCTCCCGAGTCAGCGATCTCGTATACATCGTATAGTATCGTGCACGGAGCCGTGTGCCTCCCAAGACCCCTCGTCATCATCTGCCACTCGCGTTTGATCCTATCGGGCATCCTAAGGTGATAGAAGTAGCAGGACGCATTGATGTTGGAACATCCTCCGTAGTGACAGAATACCTCTATGTCGACTTTGCTGTGCTTAACGATCTCAGATATCTCGTTAAGGGTTAAATGGCGTTCAAGTACCACTCTGCTAAATCCTAACTTTCCGAGAAAATCGATTGCCTCCGAATTCATCGATACAAAATAGGTACTCGCGATAAGTGGCACATCTACGCCCAAATCTCTCACTATTGACAGAACACCCATGTCGCCTATCATCAATGCGTCTACGCCCTTGTCGACGCCCACGCGAATGTGATTCCTCACTCCTTCCTGCAATTCGTCTGACATGAAGGGTTCATTTGCAACTAGAACGACTTTCACACCATGCGAATGAGCGTGTTGTACGACCCTTCCAAGATCGTCGTATGAGGGTAACTGAGCTGGCGACGCACCGGGTCCTCGGTACAACCCGAAATATCTGCCTTTACCAGACATCACAACACCGCAGTATATCTCGTCGGCCCCGGCATCGATCACTTTAACCGCTCCCTCAAACGAATTTACTGGCGCGAGTATCTTGGGAATTCGTCTAGTCTTCTTTCTATTCTGATTTGACTCTCTATTCCGCGACGATGTCCTTGCCATCAAATCTGTCTTTCCTCGGTTAGATCGAGTGAAGCACCACCTCAATGTGACGCTGTGAAGTATCCTTGTCTACTGATTAAGATTATTTCTCTTAACCTTTCTGGTCGACCGTATAGCTCAAGTCTTGAAGCCTCGACCAAGCTAGCAGACGACCCCAATCATCTTCAGAATCGCATTGTGAATTTAAAAGATTTATTCCATCGTTTGATCCGGACTGGGACAGAAACCAGCATGGAACATACATCGCTGATCATATAAACTCTGGCGCCAACATTGTGTCTTCCATCCTGCACCAAAAGATAATTGATGCTGCAAAAACAGAATGCTGAGGAATTGCGCAGGGAAATACACTTGCTTATGAGTTATGGATCTATATCCCTTTCCCTTTCAGAATCTGGAGGATTCGCGGAACTGGAAGGCCCTCGTAAATGTGTCCATCTCTACCCTCCATGGTGTCTGCTTTAAAGAGAGAGTTTAAGACGGCTTCTTCGGTAGCCTCTGCTGTTGCATGAAAGAGCGGGTCCAAAGAACTTTCATTGTTCACTATTGCTTTCCTTGCGGTCTGGATGTCACTGCTCCAGTCTTCCTTCCGAAAGGATGTGGAGAAGCCTATGAAGTAGTCCCCGCTTCCATGGCTTGCATTCCACCCGGTTCGAGTAAGTCCTAAGGTGCCTCTCTTCAAAATCCTGTTCAGTTGACGATACGACAGTGGAACGTCGGTTGCCACAATGACCATTATGGAGCCACCGCCTTCACGCTTTGTTTTCTCCTTTCTCAACTCTTTACCCACTGGAACGCCCTTGATGGTGAGAGAACCCCCGAAGTTGGATTGAACCAGGACTCCTACGGTAAAAACTGAGTCACCTATCGTTGCGGTTCTTGAGGATGTCCCTATTCCAGCCTTGAAGCCAAGTGCTCCCGTACCTGTCCCAGCGCCAACGTTTCCTTCCTCAAAATAACCACCTTTGGCTGAATCGAGGGCCTCAAAGACGTGCTCTGCCTTCACATGCAGCCCGCCGGCATCGTTCAAATATCCATCGTATGTTTCCCCAACGACAGGGTTGAACCAGCGTACTTCTCTGTCGTTGAAACTTCGTTTGACCACATACTGCACACATGCATCATATACAGCACCGACACTGAGAGTATTTGTCAGCAAGATAGGAGTCTCTATTAAGCCGAATTCATCGATCAGCGACAATCCCGTTGTGGTACCTGCTCCATTGAACACGAAATACGAGGCCTCAACGGGTTCTTCGAGCACGTTCGCCGGGTGAGGAATAATCGCCGTCACCCCTGTCCGTATTGGTCCCTCGCCAATCTTCAGCTTGCCCTTGCCCCTAATTATTGTGGCATGTCCCACCTTGACTGAGTCTACGTCTGTAATCGCGTTGTATTTTCCCGGAGGGAACTCTCCTATCTGCAGCCCAACTTCGCGAACTCTCGGTCTGTTAGAGCTCATACCGAACCCTTCTATTGACGTTTCAGTTTGATTCTAGGAGGTATAAAAGCGTTAAACGCCCTTGCTTCAATGCACGA
>CAZQDW010000076.1:0-3471 GCA_964592315.1 uncultured Candidatus Bathyarchaeia archaeon | reverse complement strand
GTCGTAATCAGTGAGGCGAGCGGAGCTACTGTCAAGGATGTCACCGGGAGGAGCTACATAGACTTTTTTGCTGGAATTGCCGTTGTGAACTCAGGTCACTGTCATCCTGAAATTGTAGATGCTGCCATAGACCAAGCCAGAAAACTGGTCCACGCATGTACCTACGTATATTATATTCCGCCAGCCATATATCTGGCTGAAAAACTCGCTGAAATCGCGCCGCCTCGCCTGCAAAAGACTTTCTTGGGCAACAGCGGAGCTGAAGCAAATGAGTGTGCCATAAAACTTGCCAGAAAATTCACAAGGAAATATGAACTGATCGCCCTGATGGGATCATTCCATGGAAGAACGCTGGGCACTCTGAGCGTAACGGGACAAGCAGGAAGAAGAAAATATGATATGGGTCCATACCTGACCGGAATATCCTTTGCATATCCACCTTATTGTTATCGCTGCCTGCTCAGACAAGATTATCCCGATTGTGACCTGCTTTGCGCAAGGACGATCCGGGACGTTATAGACTATTCGACTGGTCGAGGAGTAGCTGCCTTCATAGCGGAGCCAGTTATGGGCGAAGGCGGGATCATCACTCCGCCACTCGAATACTTCAAGATCGTAAAGGAGATACTGGACGAGGATAACATTCTGTTGATTGCTGATGAGGTTCAAAGCGGATTTGGGAGAACAGGAAGACTCTTTGCAGTTGAGCACTATGATGTGACACCTGACATCATGACTGTAGCGAAGGGAATAGCGGACGGTTTCCCGTTAAGCGCATGCATGACAAGGCCTGAGATTGCAAATGCATTTGAACCTGGCGATCATCTCTCAACTTTCGGAGGAAATCCGGTCTCTGCAGCCGCTGCACTGGCAAATATTAATGTGATGTTGAGGGAGAAACTTCCCGAGAAAGCCTCAGAGAAAGGCGCCTATCTGATGACGCGTTTAAACGAGATGAAAGAGGACTATGACCTCATCGGGGATGTTAGGGGGAAAGGACTAATGATTGGCATCGAACTAGTCACCAACAGGAAAAAGAAAACTCCAGCCCCAGAGGAAACAAGAAGATTGAGAGATCTGGCTCGAAAGAAAGGACTTCTGGTAGGATCTGGCGGAGTGAAAGGATGCGTGCTTAGACTTCAACCACCCCTTGTCATCGAAAAGGAGGAAATTGACAAAGCACTAGATATATTAGATTCAGCAATGAAGGAAATGAAAACGTAGTATGTTGGAACAAGGTGAAAAGGCAATGACAGTCTTGGAGGAGCCGGTAAAAGAAATTGTGCTTCTCAGGAACTATATCGGTGGAGAATGGGTTGAGTCAGATGGAGAGCTTGAAGACGTTGTCAACCCGGCTACCTGTAAGGTCATAGAGAAAGTCCCAATCTCTACAAGAGACGAGGTAAATGCCGCGGTAAAGGCAGCCGAAGAAGCGTATCAGGAGTGGAGAAGAACCCCCCCGCTTGCACGGGCAAGATGCGTTTTCCGATTGAAGGATCTTATGGAGGAAGACTTCGAGGAACTGAGCAGGATCCAGACAATGGAGCATGGAAAGACCATTGACGAGTCCAGAGGGGAAACAAGGCGTGGAATTGAAAATGTTGAGGTTGCAACTGGAATACCCTCTTTGATGATGGGATACAACCTTGAGGACATCGCAGCCGGGATCGATGAGTATGTTATCAGACAGCCGTTAGGAGTTTTTGGGATAATTGCCCCTTTCAACTTCCCGTTTATGGTGCCGCTTTGGTTCGCTCCGTACGCAGTGGCCACCGGTAACTGTGTCATTATAAAACCTTCGCCCCATGTTCCTATAAGTCAAGTGAAACTGGCTGAGCTGGTTGATCAATCTGGTTTTCCTCCGGGCGTATGGAACTTAGTTCATGGCGGGGGAACCGTTGCATCACACATGTTGGATCACTGTGACATTAAGGGGATTTGTTTTGTCGGTTCGACTCCGGTTGGAAGAGACATCATATATAAGAAGTGCGGTGAGACTGGAAAGAGGGTTATCGCGCAATGCGGAGCGAAGAATTTTCTGTTGGTGATGCCGGACGCTGACTTGGATAGGACGATTGCAGCCTGCATGACTTCCTTTTTCGGTAACACGGGACAACGGTGCCTTTCAGGTGCAAACCTTGTCGTCGTAGGTGAAGGTCTGTCCGAAGCTGAATATGATATGTTCTACAAGAGGGTTGTGGATGCATTTGTCGATGCTGGATCAAAGATAAGGGTTGGCTACGGACTTGACGAATCGGTTCAAATGGGACCGTTGCGTGACAAGAGCAAGAAGGAGAGAGTCATAGGCTTCATAGAGAACGGGATCAAGGAAGGAGCGAAGCTGAGACTCGATGGCAGAAATATAAAATTGGTTGGAGATTGGCCTCATACATGCTTTCTTAACCCTACAGTCTTTGAGGATGTTATGCCGGACATGGCTATTGGAAGAGAAGAGATTTTTGGGCCTGTAGCAACTATAATGAGGGTCGGAAGCTTTGACGAGGCTTTGGAGATGATCCATAATAATCCCTTTGGCAACGCAGCGTGCATATTCACTTCTAGTGGAAAATGGGCTCGGGAATTTCAGTACAGGGTGGAATGTGGCAACATCGGCATCAATATAGGGATAGCTGCCCCGATGGCGTTCTTCCCCTTCGGAGGGATGAAGGACTCGTTCTTCGGAGTATTGCACGGACAGGGACAGGAAGCAGTACGTTTCTTCACCGAAAGCAAGGTCGTCATTCAAAGGTGGTTCTAGATGCCGGATCCAGAAGCAATAGAAGTGACGACTTCTGCCATCATGAGCTTCGCCGAGAAGCTCGAAGACGACGCCTCAAAATTCTACAGAGAGATTGCCGAAAGATACAAGAAAAACCCAGAGACTTTCCAAGCCTTTGCCAAAGAGAGTGCTAACAACAGAGTGCTTTTGACAAGAACCTATCAAGAGACGATAACTGACGCTCTTGAGGCTGGCTTCTCATTCAGACTTTTCAGCCTAGGCGGCTACCTAGTAGATACAACTCTAGCTGAGGATGCGAGGTATACGGACGCTCTGAAAGTTGCTCTGGAACTGGAAGAAAATGCCACAAGGTTCTATATGGATATGGCTGAGCAGTCAAGGTCGTTGCTTGCGACAATACCTAGAGCCTTCAACAAGGTGGCTGAAAATCGGGGCAAACGCAAGCTCAAACTTGAGATGCTCCTTGAAGCTTCAAAGTAAGAGCGGCAGAACCAATTGGGGAAACGACAACTACTGTCTGCAGAAACTATTTAATATGGGTTCAGTGAACGGAAAGGTGACGGATACAAATCCACACGAAGTGAAGATGGATGATAAATATTGACTGTGCAGCATATTCGTATCGGGAATACCTTCAAGATGGGAGAATGACGTACGAAGACTTCATCGAGGAGGTTTACCGAATTGGGTTGGATGGGGTGGAGCTGACTCTCTATTGGCTGCCTTCGAAA
>CAZQDW010000075.1:0-7373 GCA_964592315.1 uncultured Candidatus Bathyarchaeia archaeon | reverse complement strand
GGTTAAATGGAAATGTTTCCAAGCCCCTACCCCCAATTTCTGGCTTTTCAAATAAAAGTATAGAACGAAGGAAGAAAACTTGAATTTTGAAAAAGTATTGGTTACTGGAGGAGCAGGCTTTATCGGAAGCCACATCGTCGATAGGCTTCTCGCCGACGACTTTGAAGTCACGGTTCTGGACAACCTCTCCTCAGGAAAGATGAAAAACATAGCACAACACCTCAACAAAAAGAATCTGCACTTCATTAAAGGCGACATTAGAGATGACGATGCGGTCAAGAAAGCAGTAAGAGACTTCGACGCCATGGTTCACGAAGCAGCGCTCGTAAGCGTAACCCGATCGGTTGAAAATCCTTTCCGAACGAACGAAGTGAACGTGACCGGGACGCTGAACTTGCTTAAAGCAAGTTTAGACGCCGGCGTCAAACGCTTCATCTACGCATCATCTTCAGCCGTTTACGGAGAAACCGAAACTCTGCCCAAGAAAGAGACGTTACCCCCTCGGCCAATATCACCATACGCGGCTTCCAAACTGGCGGCTGAAAGCTACTGTAAAACCTTCTACAAGGTATATGGCCTTGAGACCGTCTCGCTACGCTACTTCAACGTCTACGGCCCAAGACAAACCTATGGTCCATACAGCGGGGTGATCACAATATTCATAAACCGCCTCTTAAACGACAAACCACCGATTATATATGACGATGGAACGCAGACACGAGACTTCACAGATGTTCACGATGCGGTCCAAGCCTCACTTCTTTCGCTAAACTGTAAAAACGCGGTTGGCGAAGAATTCAACATAGCCACTGGGGTGCAGACCACGGTAAACCAGCTAGCACAAACGCTTCTAGGCCTCACAGGTAAAACAAGCCTCCAACCGATGTACGCAGACCCAAGACCAAGCGACATCAAGCACAGCTACGCCGACATAAGCAAGGCAAAAAAGATTCTAGGATACAAGCCGAAAATCACCCTCAAAGAAGGCTTGAAAAAACTCATAGAATGGTATAAAAAAATCCACAGGAAGAAGGAAAAAAATGAATATGATCAACTTGTCTAAGCAGGAAGTAGTAAACGCTTTCAAAAAAGGAAAGCTAACCGTCTGCGTGGTAGGCCTAGGGCGCATCGGCTTGCCTACAGCCGCTGTTCTCGCGGACGCAGGCGCCAAAGTGATCGGCGTTGACATAGACGCCGGAGTCGTTAAACGAGTCAACTCGGGCGCATCCAGTTACAGAGACGAACATGGACTCATCGATTTAATAAGGAAAACAGTTGACGAAGGCATGCTGAAAGCTACCACAGACATCTTATCTGCCGTGTCGACATCAGAATTCATAATAGTGTGTGTTCCCACACCGGTTGACGAGAACAAGGTTCCTGACTACTCCGCGATAACTGAAACTTGCCGAAGAATCACCGAGGGCCTCAGAAGAGGTAGTGTAGTCATCATTGAAAGCACGGTCGGCCCTGGAACCGTTGAGAGACTAGTCGTTCCACTATTGGAGAGGACCGGCATGAAGGCCGGCGTAGACTTCGGAGTGGCCAGCTGCCCTGAGAGAGCCAACCCAGGGCAGATACTTCACACCTTAGAAACGGTACCTCGAATAGTGGGTGGGATCAACAGGCAAACCACAGAAGCCGTAGCCGCACTATACGAATCCACCTTAGGCGCCAAAATACTGAAGTTAAGCAGCCCGAAAACAGCGAACGCCGTGAAGCTGACCGAAAACATCTTCCGCGACGCAAACATCGCCCTGATGAATGAGCTGGCCGTCCTATACGAAAAACTCAACATAGACATAATCGAGGTCATAAACGCCTGCGCCACAAAATGGAACTTCACGCCGCACTATCCCGGACCTGGGGTCGGGGGGCCATGCCTTCCTGCAAACCCCTACTACCTCATATACGAGGGAATAAAGGTCGGTTACATACCGCATCTCATCCGCATGGCGAGGGAAGTCAACGACAGGATGCCGGAACACGCAATAACACTAATCACCGAGGCGCTGAACGACGTCAAAAAGTATGTCAACGGATCAAGAATCGCCATTCTAGGAGTGTCATACAAACCCAATGTTCATGACCTGCAGATGACCCCAATTAAACGCATCTATCAAGGCTTGAAATCTATGGGTGCAACAATCGCCGTATATGATCCTATGTTCAAAGGCGAAGAGATCTTAGACTTAAGAGTCGCGAAGACGCTGAACGAAGCTATAAGAGGAGCTGACTGCATCCTGATCGGTACAGACCACGAAGAATTCAAAAACCTAGACTTGGCAACACTAGCGAAGGTCGCCAACATGCCGTCGGCGCTGGTAGACACGAGGAACGTGGTAACGCCGAGCAAAGTCAAGGAGCACGGATTTTCATATAGAGGAATTGGAAGGACGCTATTGCGCTAGTGCACTTAACCGTGCACGATTGAATAGATCTTACGTTAAAAATTTTCAACTGGTCTTGGACAATGAGGATACTGATGGTCAACGCATCATATGGCGGAGTTAGCGGATCTGGGAGAGCCGTGAAGCTCCTCTCCGAGGAGTTACTGGCAAGAGGCTTAAAAATCGATCTATTCACCGACAAGACCGTTGGACGCCTAAATATCCCAAAGCTCAAATCCATATCCTTCACGGTGCTCGCAAAGCTCAGAGAAAAAAGAAACTACGACATCATCCACGTTCACAGCCCAAAATTCTCAGAGGCAGTCGAAAAACACTCCAACAACATTCTGACCATTCACGGCGACTTCCTCACTGAGTTCCAACTATCATATGGCTCGTTGATGTCAAACCTTTTTGACAGGTGGTTCAGCCGCGAACGAAGAAAATTCAGAGCCATCACATGCGTCTCGCCATACTGGAGCAGACTACGCGGATGGAAATACATCCCCAATGGATTAGACCTAGAGAAAATCAAGGAAATCCCGCCTTCAGATGAGCGCTTCATACTATTCGTCGGTAGAAAGGACAGAATCAAAGGCTATGAGCTGTTTGAAGAGGCGGCAAAGGAAACCAGCTACCCGTACAAGATGCTCGGCGTGCACGAAAGGGCTCCTTGGAGACAAGTAATCTCTTACATGAAATCAGCCCATTGCCTCGTGCTACCAACACTGCAGGAAGGAATGCCATACTCAATTTTAGAGGCGTTCGCCTCAGGATGCCCAGTCATAGCAACAGACATACCACCACTCAGAAGCTTCGGAGAAGGAGCAATACTGTTCCTAAAAAAGAGAGACGCAAAGTCCATAAAAAAGGCAATCACAGAACTCGTCGAAGACAAAACCCTTCAGCAAAGCCTAAGAAGAAAAGGCCTTCAAAAAGCCAAAGAATACGACATCAGAAAGGTAACCGACCAGTACATATCGGTTTACGAAGAGGCAGTAGCCAATCCTTGAAGCCTATTGCGATGAAGCCGAGGCTATAATTAAGTTCGCATTGAGGTAAAAGACGCAACATGGTCGGATTTATAAATTATCTTCCCACACTACTTTATGAGGGTGATTTCAATCAGTTCCGGCGAGGCCATCGAGCGCCTACTTGAGAAAGGCAAAAACTTCTTCACATCTGCTAAAGCCAACCTTGAGAGGGGTTTCTATGACGTAGCGTGTTTTGAAGCAGATCAAGCTGCTCAATTGACCCTCAAGGCTTACATTCAGAAGCTCGGCGGCTCGGTGCCGAGAACACACAGCATAAGAAGGTTACTGGCTCACCTCGGGTCATTAACAGAAAGGAAAGAATGTGTGGACAACTTCGCCTCTGAGCTTAGAGCCGGACTTATAACCCTCGAAGACGCCTATCTCAGGGCAAGATATGCCGCCGAAAGATACGTTAAAGAAGACGCAGAACTATGCGTTAGAATGGCTGAGGAGGTCATTAAGCTTGCTGAATCGCTCACAAGAGGCTGAAATGTTAAAAAACTGGAAAAACGTGGCCAAGAAGCTTGCTGAAGCTGCCAGAAGAATACTCGGCGATGTAGAGGTCATGGTTTTCGGCAGCATAACCCAAGGAAAGTATACGGCGGCCAGCGACATAGATGTGTTGGTAGTCATAAAGGACACACCAATGGGAGCAACTAAAAGAGCCGAGTTAAAGGCAGCCATTGAAGAAGAGGCAGGCCTACCCCCATTTCACCCAATCGAAATACACTTAGCAACGAAAAAAGAGGTTGAGGCAAACCCGATATACTGGGAGGTGTTTCACAATGGGGAAAGAGTTTAGGGCACTAAAAAAGACACTCGCCGACATCCTCCTCAAAGGCGAAAGCATGTTCGGAACAATGGAGAAATCGGACCTCAAAGACCTGAGGGACCACAGGGACAGAATATGAGATACGTTATCGACTCCTACGCGTGGCTAGAATACTTTATGGGCACAGATGCCGGTGAGATAGCAAGGAAAATAATAGACTCACCTCCACGAGAAACTAACCCCATCAATCTTCATCTCTGAAGTATGCGCTAAGATCCTCCGCGCAGAAGGATTGGAAGAGGCAGAGCTACGAAGAAACTTCATCAAAAAGCTAAAAAATAAGACATCAGAAAAGTGGTCGACCAATACATATCAGTCTACGAAAAGGCAATATCCACTAGCGAAAAAATTCTTGACTTGAGTCGCAAATGTTGAAATATAATCGTAGGCTGCGTGAAAAAACATGGGCATGTCTTCGAAAAGATCGATGAAAAAGCAAGGCCAGATAAAAATGCGTGGCCATAATGAACTCGCTAGGGTCCTGAGCGTCCTGCTTCTCAGCTTGTTGGAGGGTACCATGTACTTTGGGAACATGTGCCCAGACTCTCCGGTCTACGTTGAAGTCGCATATTTTTTCAACGGTAAGGGAGAATCTTTCTCTACGAACCTTATGCTCAGGCCACTGATTCCCTTCCTTGCTTCGGTGCTGAATCACTTCGTAGACATAGCGACCGCCTTTGGAATCATCAACATCGCATTATGGCTTGCGACATCTTACATAATGTTCCAGCTTTCAAAAGACCTATTAGAGGACAATAATCTTGCTTGGTATGCCTCAATCTTATTTGCTACGTCCCTACCTCTTATCAGATACGGTACAGCTGTCCTGACGGACATGGCAGGCTTCTTCTTCGTCATCCTCGTCTTCTGGATGACCAGAAAGTACAGCAAAACTCACAGCATCCTAAAATATCTGCTCATAGGGATAACTATAGGAATAGGCATCCTTGGAAGAGAGGTTGTTTTTGCCTGTCTCTCTTTTTTCGTGCTCTCAGAAATCAGCGGAAAGAAAACAAGGGGCCATTACTTAAAAACGTTGTCAAAGGTTTTTACCGCCTTGCTTCCCTCGCTTCTGTGGTCTGCGACCTTTGGTTTAGACTACTTGAAATGGTATATGTCTGGTGGGATTGAGCGTGCAGGAGGCTGGACAGCAGTACTCGACTTCAATCAGCTAGTTTCCTCCGTGCTACTTGCCTTTACATTTCTTCTTCCATTTGCAATAGTCGGCTTCTTAGAGGAAGAGAACAAATCTAAAATTCTCTTTTACTGTTGGTCCTTTCTATCAGTTTTAGCGATCTTAGTTTTGTGGCCAGTCAAGGACTACCGCTTCTCCTTCTTACTGGCCCCGTGCTTCATGCCCCTCTCAGTGAAAGGCATCGACGAGGCGGCTGATAAACTCAGTAGAAAACCATTATTCAGCGCTATCAGCCCATCTTTCTACAAGCTTCTGATTTTTGTACTTTATTCGCTTTACGGCAATGTTAGATCGCTGCTGGGAGGGTAAACCGTCTTGAAGAACACAAAAATCAGCATATTGATGCCTGTCTACAACGAGGAAAAAACCGTAGGCTTTGTCATAGAATCCGTGAAGAAACTACGCTCATTACATAACGTAGAAATCATCGCCATTGACGATGGGTCTACAGACGACTCAGCCAACATCATAGCAAAACACGGCGTTCGCTTGTTACGCAACAAAAGGAACAGGGGAAAAGGAGCTGCCATAAGAAAAGGATTAGAAGACGCTACTGGAAACATAATAGTGATCCAAGACGCCGACCTTGAGTATGACCCTCGATTCATCCCCAGACTCGTAGAACCTATCATTGCCAGAAGAGCCAGCGTCGTCTACGGCTCAAGGTTTAAGGGCAAATGTAGAGGCATGAAAACGGTAAACCGGATCGGAAACATCATTCTCTCTTCGGCGACCAGCCTGCTGTTTAAAACCAAGATAACTGACATGATGACAGGCTACAAAGCATTCACCAAAGAAGCCTTGGAGAACATCAAACTGACATCTAAGGGATTCGAGTTTGAACCAGAGATCACGGCGAAGATCATTTCCCGCAGGGTCAAAATATTAGAAGTTCCCATCGAATACGAAGGTCGAGGGAGAGGCAAAAAAATAACTTGGATAGATGGTCTTAAATCCCTCGTCACCCTTGTGAAGGCTTTTTTAAGAACCACAGCCAATATGACGTTCTAAGCAAAAGCTGGTACCCCCAATCATGATCGAAACCTACCACGCAAATAGTCAGGAGAAACTCCACGGCAAATCAAAGGGGAACACGATGAAACCGCCCAAAAGCGAGTTCTACAAAAGGATCCGGGTCATCTACGTCAAAACGGCCTTCTTCGAATCCCTAATGCAGAAGGCCCTAGGCAAATACGGCTTCAGGATGACCCTGGCAAAAACTCTAGGCTACTCATCACCAAACGCACTAAAGCAAAACACAGAGGAGAAGGGAATCCTCGCAAGGAGATTCCTGAAACTCTGTGAAATAGCTGGCGTCGAAATCAAGGAGGTAGAACCCCACATAGTGGCGGTCGTCTTCTACGGAAATCGCAAAAGGGGGAAGTTCAGCAAGAAAGACTACGCGCGTGCAAAAGAGGACGTGAGAAACAGATCGTGAGCGCACAGCCGCTAACCAACGTATCCACAAAGACAGCGGGGGAAGCATTAACGGTTAAAAAGCCCGTATATCGTATGTTCTAGGGATGAAAGCATGGAGAGAAGAGTTGTCGCAACGGTCCTCCTAATGTTCGGCCTAACGGCCTTGGCCCTGTCCATCTATCTCAACCAGCTCGGCTTGCTGGAGGAAATAACCGCGCTACTGTTCAACGTGGGCAAGACAAGCCTTCCGTGAGGAGGAGCGCAAGCAATGGCCAAGAAGCGTGTAGGGAAGGAAGGCAAAGAAAAGAAGATACCAAAGAAACGTCTCAAGCTCATGTGGCTCAGGCTCCTATTCCAGCTCTCCTTCCTCACTCTGTTCCTACTGGCTCTTTTGGATATGGCTCCTCTACAGCCTTGGCTCACCCTCCCTGTTTCGACTCCATACAGTGCTTTCAGCATGTTCCAGACTATGCTCTCAACACCGATCCTGCCACTACTCCCAA
>CAZQDW010000074.1:0-7431 GCA_964592315.1 uncultured Candidatus Bathyarchaeia archaeon | reverse complement strand
CTTGGCTGCCCGACATCTACCTCAATCCTCATGGGTATCCGTCCCACGAGTGGGTCCAGCTCTTTGCAGGCTACAGTGGTTGGGTGCAGTCTCGCCGTCCAGCAGGAGGAAGGGGATGGTGGATTCCACGTGGCTGGTTCATGCCCAGCTTCAACTATGTGGAAGACCCGAGGTTTCCAAGGCACAAGGAGGTTGCTTTCGCCATTAGGGATTACATCGCCGAAGCCATTAACAGTGATCCCAACATCAAGACTATGAACGAGAGGATGTACGCTCGGCGAAGAAAGTACGGCACCTTCGACCCCGACATCTACAAGGAAAACCTCCACAAGGGAGTTCTGATCTACTCCTCTCTCAGGGGGACGAGGAAAAATCCTGCGGGCAGGCGCTTCATGACCCGTTACCCAGAGATCACAGTCTTCGAAGGAAGCACAGAAGCACCAGACGAGACCGCCAGCGGACCCTGGCTAGAGCTAGTCTGCGCCGCTGGACTCGCCTTCGATCTGGCCCACCTTAGATTCCTCTACGACTCTAAACACGAAGTGAAACGCTCCGAAAAGGAACTGAAGGATTGCGTAGCCATATCTGTGAAAAGAGAACGCCCAGCTTTTCCATCCAAGCCTTTAGAGAAACGCTAAGATTATATTTAATTAGAGATAGCTCTCAATTTATGAAACTCTTGGCGATAACAGGATCTCAGAGGAAAGAAGGAAATTCCTATTTGCTGGTTAGAGAAGTTTTGAAACCCATGAGGGAAGCCGACTACGAAATAATCCAACTAGCGGAAAGAGATATAGAGTTTTGCGACCTCTGCGGGAGATGCGAGTTTGGCAACTGTGTCTTGGAGGACGACTTCAATGAAATCGTCAACAAGATGAGAGTGGCTGATGGCATAATATTCTCGTTCCCGAAGTATTTCTCTGCCCCTTCCAAGTTCCTGTGTTTCTTGGAGAGGTTATCGATGATCCATCACTGCAAGGAATACCGTGGCTTCAGGAAAACGGGCGCCGAGCCTGACTCCAGTTTCAAGCCACCATTCGAGGGAAAGCCCTTCTGTCTTTTCGTTATATCCGCTACAGGAAGAGTGGAAGAGCCTTTAAGGCTAGCTGCTTACGAACTTGTTGGGATGAAGATGAAGCTCATAATGCACGATTCATGGCCCTTTTTGGCAGTTCCAATAAGAGGAGAAGACAGAGGAGAGGTTCTCGAAGATCAGAAGGGCATAGAAGATTGCAGAAGGTTAGTCAGAAGACTTGACGACATAAATTATTGACGCCTACCAGATCTCAGCTACTCATAACGAGTTCGATCGATCGTCAACAGATATGAAGACCTTTAACTTCGGTTTCCCGGACATTACACATCAATTTCAGCTACTCTGCACTTCAGTATGAAACTTGTCAAATGTTCTCTCCTACTCTCCAGTACATAACACATGTACATACAAAAAAGACTGAGATGTTAAGTGGGCTTAGCTAGCTCCTCCGTGTTTACTACAAAAGGGGGCGGAGCTGATAGCAATTTAGACGTATAGTATAGCCTACTACGTTGTTCAGTACCTTCTCGGGGGTCGGCGCTTGGCAAAGCATTCCTGACAGTAGACAGGGCGTCCCTCTGTGGGCTTGAAGGGGACTTCGCACTCTTTGCCACAGTCAGAGCAGACTGCCTTATACATCTGCCTTGGACCTCTGTCGAAGCTGCGCCTCTCTCTATAACCCATTTCATTCACTCCTTTTCTATTAGTACGCTCAGAATACTAGGAGAAGTATTCCTCAGCATACTTGCTTCGTGGTTGTCACGCCTTCCTTTTAAACCTATGCATTGTGGAGTCTGTTGATTAAACTCTAGTAGCCAGATGGTTTAATTATCTCTCTCGACACTCTTGAGTCTTGACTGGGGAACCGCCGTGACGAGGATCTTCGCAGAAGCCTATGGCTGTAGCGCAAACTTCGCCGACTATGAAGCAGCTATGGGACTCCTGAGCGAAGCAGGATTCCAACTAACGGAGAACCCTAAGGATTCTGATCTTCTCATGGTTTTCACCTGCGTGGTGAAGACGCCGACGGAGAGGAAGATGATCAGACGTATAAGAGAGCTCCAAGCCTCGGGAAAGCCGCTTGTGGTCGCAGGATGCTTGCCAAAGGCAGAAGAGGCGCTGATAATAGAGATGGCACCTAAAGCCAGTCTCA
The DNA here is from genome assembly GCA_964592315.1 of uncultured Candidatus Bathyarchaeia archaeon. Classification (GTDB taxonomy): domain Archaea; phylum Thermoproteota; class Bathyarchaeia; order Bathyarchaeales; family WAQA01; genus CAZQDW01. Next base: position 5,242 of record CAZQDW010000074.1, on the reverse strand, counting down.
TGGGTCCAAACAGTATGCTCCAAGTCGTAGATGTTGTGGAGGAGACGCTCAAGGGCGTCAAGGTTCAAGCTCTAGAGGACATGCTCGTCCCGAAGACCTGTCTTCCAAGAGCGAGACTGAACCCAGTGATACACATCGCTCCAATCTCGTCAGGTTGCCTCGGAGACTGCAGCTACTGCATAGTCAAACTCGCCCGTGGAAGACTTTTCTCCTATCCGTTGGAGGCGATTATGGAAGATGCTTCGAAGGCAGTCTCCTCGGGAGCAAAGGAGGTCTGGGTCACATCTCAGGACACAGCTGCCTATAATTCCAACGGTGCCCGCCTCCCTGACCTCCTCGAAGCCCTCTGTGCTATAGAGGGGAAGTTCTACCTCCGAGTAGGTATGATGACTCCGAACACTGCCCTATCGATCCTCGACGATCTCGTTATTGTCTTTAAGAAGGACAAGGTATTCAAGTTTCTCCATCTCCCCGTCCAGTCAGGAAACGATGAAATCCTGAAAAAAATGAACAGGAGATACGAGACTAACGACTTCAAGCACATTGTCACTCGATTCAGAGAGGAGATCCCAGAGGTTACCGTATCGACCGACATCATCTGCGGCTTCCCAAGCGAAACAGGAGAACAGTTCAAGGACTCTCTGAGACTTGTGGACGAGGTGAAGCCAGATGTCGTCAACATCTCTCGCTTCGGACCTAGACCAGGCACCGAGGCGGCTAAGATGCACCACCAGATCCCAGGATGGGAGATTAAGAGACGGTCTAGGTTACTAGCCCAGCTCTGCCGACGAGTATCAGCGGAGAAGAACCGTCTATGGATCGGGTGGAGTGATGAGGTTCTGATCGATGAGAAGGGGCGTGGAGAGACTTGGATGGGGAGGAACTATGCCTATAAGACCGTGGTTCTTGAAAGAGACGCTCGTTATGGTGACTTTGTTCAGGTTCGAATCGTTGATGCTCGCCCACAATACCTGTTAGGAGAACTTGTGCATTAATTATTTTTTCAATTATTTTCAGGATAGAGTTTCACCAACTTTTAGAAACAGTAACTTGTTGGTTACAAAAGATCAATATATTTACTTCAAGATAGGGGTGCTTGACGAAGAGGGTTGCCCAAGAATGAGCGAGATAACCAGCAGCTCATCCCTAGATCGGTTGCCTAGAATCCGCGACGCCTATTCAAAAAAGAAGAAGAAAGAGTAGCTTGCCATTTGTCTCCTCGCTCAAACTAGTTTTATAATTGAGGGAGTTATACAGTAGTTGAGGAGGAGAACCTTTTTGAGAGTCATCACCCTGCTCACAGATTATGGGATTAAAGACTCTTATGTAGCGGAGATGAAAGGAGCGATCCTTAGGCTTTACCCCGAAGCCGTCATCGTTGACGTCACTCATGACGTCGGAAAATACGACGTTGAGGAGGGAGCCTACAACCTAGCCCGAGCGGTGAGGTATTTCCCCGAGGACACGATCCACATAGGCGTCGTGGATCCCGGCGTAGGTGGACCGAGGAAGCCCCTCATCGTTGAAGCCCACGGCGCCTACTTCATCGGACCTGATAATGGTCTACTCGCGCCTGCGGCGGAGAGACTAGGCATCAAACGGGTCTACGAGATCACTCGGATGGACCTCTTGCCTTCGAAAGTGTCAGACGTATTCCATGGAAGAGATGTCTTCGCGCCGACTGCCGCGCTACTGGCTCAGGGGTTGAAGCCCTCGGACCTCGGATCAGAAGTCTCTGAGTATCAGCGGCTACCCTTGTACACGGTGAAGACAGAGAAGGGGAGGATCTGTGCAAAGGTTATTCATGTGGATGGGTTCGGGAACTTAGTGACTAACGTCACTTACGAGACCCTTGAAGTAGCAGGGATTGGATTGGGCTCTGTCCTCACGGTTCAGGCAGGAGCTAGGTCTTACAGAATGCCTCTTGTCCGAAACTTCGCCTCCGTCCCTGTGGAAGACCTCCTGCTCCTCGTCGCAGGCGGAGGATACTTGGAAATCTCCGTGAATCAAGGCAACGCTTCTATAGAACTTGGAGTCGGGAAGGGAGTCGAGATAACGCTTTCACTCCTCTAGGTGTTTAGGTTTCTTGTAGGTTGATCAGTTCGGAGCCTGCTGATTGGTAGATTTGTCTCTTTCTGCTTTTAGGTGAGTTAAACCAAAGGTTATAAGCCAGCCTAGTGTGACGAAGACTGTTGCTGGGAGGAAGGTGTAGGGCGTGTTCAGGATGACGAGTTCCCCGATCATGAGGACTGCGGCTATGGTTGCGCAGCAGATCAGTCCGTAGCGTTTCCCGTTTCTCTGCGCGGTCTGGGTGGCGAAGAGCCCTGAGAGGAGGAGGTCGCCGAGCCCTAGGGCGATGAAGCCGGTGGTGGGAAAGGAGGGCACAATGATCATCACAGGGAGTCCAAGTCCCACAGTCTTCTCAGCGACAGCTGCCATCTGTTTGGTGCCGAAGACGTGGATGATGTCCATCGCCGTGAGGAGCGCAGAAAAAGCGAGGGTGGTCTTCCATGTGAAGAGCCTGCTGATGTAGAGGATCGCCGAGACCACGATCAGTGACGCGAAGAGGTCTAAGAAGAGCAGGTTCCAGTAGAGGAAGTAGAGCGCCACGAAGAGGATTGAGGGAAGCACGGCAAGGGGAATCTTTGGGACTATGAGATAAGTGAGGAGAAAGAGAATAGATGATGCAGAGAAGAGAAATACGATCTGCATCAGCCTCTCGGGCATCACAACCATAGCTGCAACCATCACACCCATCACGACCACGACAAGCACCGCGTCTCTCACCCGCAGCTTCTGTCCGCTGGAGAGATCCTCAAGCCTTTTTTCGTATCTTAAGAAGAGGAGTAGGCTGGCTGAGGAGATTGCGAACATGGTCAGAGGGAGGAGGAAGTCAAACTGCATAATTACTCGAATAAAGTAGATAGAGGATGTAAAATAGTTTATGTGTTTGGAGATCAGGTCTTCCTCGCCAAGTCAAGTATCTCTTCTTCCAGTGTCTTACCAGCAGAAGGGTTCTCGACTATTTTTCCTAGTTCCTCTCCCTTCTTATCGAAGACGAAGATAGTTGAAACCTTCTCAACCTTGAAGTCCCTCACCTCGGGAGGCGACGGAGGAATCCTCCACCGCTCCTTGGGATTCAACGGGTCTCTCATGAGACCGCCGAAAACCCGCACCTGTAGTCCAGTCTTGTCAGCCATTAGAGCGAGCACTGAGACGTTGGGCGCACAGTCCTTCAAACACCATTCAGCTGAGAAGACGACCACGAACAGTTTATCTGCATAGTTCTTCAACTCCTCAATGACGCTTTCCTTCAGCCTGTAGGTCTTAAGCCTCTCATCGGTCTTCTCTCGGAAGGAGCCACTCGTGTGGGCGAGGTAGTCCTTCACGGAGACTGTTCTCTCGGTAAGTTCTATAAGATTCCTCATGCTTACCACCGAGAAACATTATGTCGACGCATTTTATTAGGTTATAGTTCGAGAATCAAAAACAAATATGCGACATGATTTTCACTATTTATTTTCTGATAATGGACGGTGGTTTCTCTAGTTTCTTTAAAGGCTTTATTCCAAACTTTTCTAATGCTACTTTCTCCAGCTTCTCTAACTCTTCCTTCTTGAAACCTATGTAGATGCCGTCGTATTTTCTGCCAACCCATGTCCTTGTCGATCTACCTTCTTCCAAGACCTCGTTAAGTAATGGGCTGGCGACTATTATGCTTGAAGCCGCCGCTTTGTTTCCGTCGATCTCAATCTCTCCACCCTCTCTTAACATGACTTCTAAGCCGTGTTCAGTTCCTTTGATCTCTAGGAAATTTCCTCTCCCTCTGTGAATCACTTTTCCCAAGCCTATCTTCTCAATGTCTAGATGGCTTACCCTAGCCCTCGCATACCCCTTCAGATGGATATACACTGAAGCTTCTATCTGATTTCTCCCTGGCATTAGGAAGGTTTGAGCTTCTATCTTGACCTTCCCATGAAGCCCTTCCATCGAAAACAATCCGACCTGAGGCACTACTCATTTACAGATATTGTTCATCGCCAAATAAGATTGCCCTTTTCGTCGCTTAAAGTCATGGCTGCTTGAGAGGTGAATAACAATGCTATATAGCGAAAATTAGAAATCCCAAGACCCACGACGTCTTGTTGAGGTGATATGCTTGAATATTAAGTCAGTCAACATAACCTTCCACGTGTCAGATTTCCAAGAGGCAGTGTCCTTCTACGAGAACGTTCTCGGTCTTCATAAAAGGACTCAGTGGCCCACTTATGCAGTCTTCGACGTATGCGGGATAATGCTATCTTTAGAGCCTGGAGGGGAGAGAGGGGTCAAGAAGGATGCACCAGACATCTACCTGCAAGTCGATGATGTGGATGAGGTGTACAGGGAGCTGAAGGATAAAGGCGTCAGATTCTTAGCCGAGCCAGAGGACACGAGCTGGGGGTCTCGAACAGCCAAGTTTGCTGACCCTGACGGAAACATGTTCATCTTGGTGCAGCTCAAAAGATGAGGATCATGGAACTGAGACTAAATGGAAAGGGAAAAGGTGAAAGAAGCAAAAAGGAATGAAGTAGGATACTGTAGCAATTACTGCCGAACCTGCCATTGGTACAATGACGCTTTGAGGAAGCCCGCTGCACAACTGTTGGATCTGGTCAAAGGCCATTTCGAGGTTGCTGGCTGGATCGACTATAAGGGCGGCAGCTCCAAGGAGACGATCAAGGGGCTTGAGATACTCTTAAAAAGTGCATGCGACTTCAACTGTAAAGGTGGCGGTGGTTGGGGAGCCTGCCCAGTCCGCAGATGCTGCACCGCCAAGGGCATCGACTTCTGTTTTGAGTGCTCAGAGTTTCCATGCAAGAGAAACTGGGATGAAAGGGGTGAGCATGCCAACGTTTTTACAGCTGACAAGATAAGGCAGCTTCGAGAAATGAAGGAGATCGGTGTAGAAGAGTGGATTAAGAAGCAGTGGGAGTAGACCACACGGTTTTCGCATAAAATGTGAATAAGGGAGCTGTTAAGATGCCTAGAAAGCTTTGGGCTCTCGAAGGTACGCTACTACTTCCAATGAGTTTCCAAAGTGGTTACAGTCTAATGGCTGCAGCTTGGAGCAAAGTAAACACGGACATTACGAAGAAACCCTTCTCCGAAGTATGGGTGATGCCTGAGGGCTGGAAAGGAGAAAGACAGATCTTCATGACGAGACCAGATGCAAAGCGGGTTTTCGACAGGATCTATGGGC
>CAZQDW010000073.1:0-7560 GCA_964592315.1 uncultured Candidatus Bathyarchaeia archaeon | reverse complement strand
CGCTAAGAGAAATATTCTCATATATTTTTTCAGCCAAGGGCTTTTCTTCTTCAGCAGGAAAGTCGAATCGCAGGGAAAAACTTCTTAGATCGTCTTTCGAAAACATAAATCTCATCTTCGCGATTTACAATAAAAGATTTGAAGAAACTAATATATAAATTTGTGATACTCAGGTATGTTCTGTTTTTCTTCAGATATTAGGCAGACAGACTTCATGACAAATAGGTTTACAGTATCCGGTATCTTGATAAGCATAATGGCCAACTGATCTGAACGTGATTTACCAGACTGTGTAGCCGCCGTCCACGACCAAGTCGTGTCCAGTGACGTAACTCGAGGCCTCGGAAGCCAGGAAGATGACCGACCCGACTATGTCGATGGGTTTAGCGAATCTCCCAAGAGGTATCAAAGATTTCCAGTGATCCGCATACTCAGGCTTGCTCTTGAGTAGGTTCTCAGCGAGAGGCGTCAAAGTGTAGCCAGGGCTAACGCTATTGACGTTTATGTTATATTTGGCCCATTCGGCGGCCAAACTCTTCGTCAACATTATCACGCCGGCCTTTGAGGCATTATAATGTGCCTGAGGCTGCGGTTTGTTTACAATAGTGCCAGACATGGATGCTATGTTTATGATCTTGCCATACTTCCTCTCTATCATGTGACGCCCTACAGATTGGCACACAAGAAAGACGCCTTTCAAGTTTATGTCTACCATCCTGTCCCAATCTTTCTGGTTCATATCCTCGGCTGGAGACCACTGACCGACACCATGGCAATTCACGAGGATATCTATGTGGCTGAAACTTTCAATAATCCTGTTAACAGCGGCCTCGACTTGTTCTTTGTCGCAGAGGTCTGCCAGTATAGTTAAAACACTCACAGGAAACCTCCTCTCCAATTCGCCTTTGACGCGTTCCATGCTTTCAGCATCAAGGTCAATCAGTGCGATGTCAGCGCCGAACTCGGCAAAACCGCGAGCTATTGCGCTGCCTATTCCGCCTCCGCCTCCCGTAACAAGGGCTCTCCTTCCCTTTAGGCTGAATAATTCTTTAACAGACTCAAAAGCTCGTGTTATCATACAGATCACTCGGAGGTATTTTCTAACATAAGCAATTAAAGTCTTGCATGGGAAGTCTGTTCTTCTCCAAGCCTTCTAGCTGAGCATGGGAGGAAAAGGCCGCAGAAGGCTCCGGCGAAAGTGTAGACATCTAGGATGCTCGTGTGAACAATCGGTACTTGCTCTCGCCAGCCAGTTCCTCAATTATCCTTTTTGTGACGAGTTTCGCCGGGTTCGGTATATTGACTCTGCTCTGCAAGTCTTCAAAACTCTTGAATGGTCCCTTCTCCCGTTCGTTTATGATCTGCCACATGTATTTCTTCCCTATTCCTGGGATGAGCTCCAAAGAGTGCATCCTAGGCGTTATCGCCTGAGCCGCATTGAAGAAATCTATGAATCTTTCCTCTTGACTTAGCACGATCTTTTCAATAACGTTTGCGAGTTCCATCCTTGCGTTCGTCGTCAACTCCTCGTAATTTATTCTGCCGCTAATGTATGTAATCTCTGCTCTTCTATTTTTACCAACATACACCCGGTCATAGGTTCCTAGCGTGACACCGTCCCTGACAGTTGCTTCAAGAAGAGTGAAGTAGCTCTCGCCCGTGACTTGAACCACGGCCCCAGCACGGTATGCCGGTCGGGAACTAGGTTTTCCGTATGGAAGAAAATCAAGTACATAGGCATATTCTTCATAAAGTTGGCGAGTGCCTCTTTCTTTACGCTCCACCACGTTCTCCTCCGTCTTTCTGACAAGGGCGTCAAAAGCTCTAACCACGAACCAAAAAGGAGGAACATCTACTGACGATCATTTTCAGTTGATCTCGGAGTCCTTTCATCGATACCAAAAGCAGCCAGATCTTTGAAACAGACATCCTGATTAGGACAATTGTTGGGTAATCTTGTCTCCGCTTTCATTTTCCGCCCTCTTCTGTAAACCTCTGTCCAGAATCGACTTATAATCTTTTCCGGCCTATCTCTCTTTCCTATACTCACTCAGAGTGGATAAGATTGCCTCCAGTTTAGCTGTCTCAACAATCTTCCGTCCACCGGCAAGAAAAATCCTCATTTCTTCTATACTTTTCGGCATACAGTTAACTATCTGGACGGCTTCACTTTCATCCAACTCAAATCTTCCCATAAGGTCCTCAAGAAGTTTCTCAGCTCCCTGAGGATCCACTTTTGAAAGTTTAGCTGCGAAATCCAGGCTCCTCCGCTGAAACTGGTCGAGTCGTTCCTCTCCCAATTTTTCCAAAGTCGCCTTAACCTGCGGAACCGTTATTGGCTGTGTCTTCAAGACCTTCCTCGGCATTCTATTCACCAATTTGGGGTTTAAGATGTTCAGGCAAGACGAGGATCTTCTTGATGACATTCCCCTCTGCAATGTTGACAGCGTAAGCTCTTCCTCTCCTACCGACTATATCGCCAACCTTCCCCTGATATCTTCTATGGGGCATTCCTTTGTGGATGCTTGGGTTTAGCTCGATGACTATCTTCTCTCCTGGCTTGTACTCGTGAAGTATCGTGCTGAGCCCTATTTTCCCGCGCTCTCTCGGTTTCCTCCTGAGTAATGAACGCGAGTCGGCGCGAAGTCCTTTTGGTTTTCTCACTCTTTAGGCCTCCTACTTTCTTGTGAAGACACCTAACACGTCCAACTCTAAGGGCGTCGCCTCAGCCTTGATGATATCAGATACGCTTGGGTTTGTTCTTCCGCCATCCCCCGTGATCAGTTCTTTGATATACAGTCCCCCTTGGCAGCGAATCCTCATTTCTATGGTCTTTTTTGTTAATCTTCTTACGTCCGTCTTATATATGTACTTTTCTCGTGTTAGATCTTTTCTCCTATGCAGCACCCGCAATGGTGTCTGTTGATGGATAAGAGCGTTAGTAAACGTTCTTTCTAGAGCTTCCATTTCCTCATTGAGGATGGCTCTGTCAAATTTGACAACAACTCTATATGACTTCTCTGATCCTTCGATCTGCTTGAGCTTCTTTAGTGCCTCTTTGTCTGCAAGTCGAAGGTTTGAAACTCTTATCTTTCCTTGAGCTTCTCTCTTTATGACCTGTTCGAGTTCCCTAAGGTTCAGGGACCTCTTCCTTGGCTTCTTAATCTCTATAATAAACGGTCTTCCCCGCCCCAGCATGCGCGCGTCGATGTCTTCCCGTCCAGCGGCGTGGAAGGATGCATCTTCACCGAGCGTTTCCTTCAAAGTGGGCCGTGAAATGAGTTCCTCAACAGACTCGGGGTATGCCTTTCCAGTCCCGTTACATCTTGCGCATCCTTTTCCACCACATTCTGGGCAGAAGAGTATCGATTGTGGCATTCCCCTCTTCAGCTTCCTGTATCGACCCATTATGAACAATGGGTTCACATGGAGCTCGATCTCGGCCACGAACGGGTTAACCACGATAGCGACCTCGGGCTTAACATAATCAACCGATTTGTTCACGATTTTGGCTATCGATTTTCCGATTGTTCGGCTGAACTCGTTTCGAATACTCTCGCCGTGTTGAACCCCAAACTCGGCTTTGAACTCATCCTCGCGTTCCTCAATCTGTGTCGGCAGTCGCACGCCAACGAGAAAAGTATTGTATTCATATTCTCTTAGCATCGCGACGGCTTTATCGACCAGTCCAGGTGAGTCGAAGTGCCCTTCACAGAGGTGGCAATTCTTTCCGCCTCTCGCCCTTTTCCCCAGCTTCTTGAGTATCTCGGATGCCATAGTCGAACCTCCGTTTGTTGCGAGCGTTCTCAAAATCGATGCACCCTTCTTATCGCCAGAGGAAGCCAATCGATGCCCCTCCATGACTAGCATCGTTTTCATTGTCTCTCCTCTTTCTTCATCATCCATCCCATAGCCGACAAGAGCGAACTGTCTCCCTAGGCAGTGATTGCAGAGAGGATATTTCCAGAGCATCAACAAAGCTTTCTCGAGAATCTTCATTGGAAACGTCGTTTCTCCAAGACTAGTCTCTAACTGAAAGATGTTACACTGGAAGTTTCTTTGGGAGAAATGGAAGTTTCTTCCTCCGTAAGCTCTTCATAATCCTGCGCATCGCGAAATACTGTTCAACCAACGTCTTTACCTCTTTTTCACTTGTGCCTGAGCCCCTGGCAACTCTTCTCATCCTTGAGGCGTTCAAGATCTTAGGGGTTTCTCTTTCCTGAGGGGTCATTGACTGGATTATGACCTGCCACTTTCTCAGCTTATCCTCGGCTAGGTCGGTCATCTCATCCGGAATGTCGTAGCCGATGCCCGGAAGCATCTTTATTATCCGACTGAATGGACCCATCTTGGTGATCGCTTCGAACTGTTCGTACATGTCTGCAAGGGTGAACTTTCCGCTCAGGATATCCTTAGCCTTCTTCTCGGGCACTTTGATTTCTGCTTCACGCACTTTCTCGATGAGACTTTGGATGTCTCCCATGCCCAAGAGCCTACCGACGAAACGGGAAGGGATGAAGGCCTCCAAGTCGTCAATCTTTTCGCCTGTGCCGATGAATTTGATTGGCGCGCCAGTGGCCGCCACCGCAGAAAGTGCCCCTCCTCCTCTAGCTGAACCATCCAGTTTTGCGACGATAATCGAACCTATCGGGGTCGCGTTATGGAAGGCCTCGGCTTGAACAGAAGCTTGCTGCCCGATAGAGCCGTCGATGACCATAATCACCTCGTCCGGCTTAATGGATCTCTCAAGTTTCTTCATCTCGTCTATCAAGCTCTTCTCGTCTTTATGCCGACCCGCAGTGTCGACCACGACCAAGTCGTATTTTTCAAACTTCTCCAATCCCTCTTCCGCAATCTTCATAAAGTCCTTTCTACTCGTATCGCCATACACTGGAACGTTTATAAGCTTGGCTAGCTGCTGGAGCTGTGCCAATGCTCCAGGTCTATAGGTATCCGCGCAGATGATCGCAGTTTTATAACCCCTCTTCTGGAAGAACCTTGCGAGTTTTGCAGTCGTTGTCGTCTTGCCCGAGCCTTGTATGCCGACAAGCATGAAGATGTTTCTCTTGCCTACCTTTACCTCCAGCGTAGCAGGCTTTTCGGCAAGAAAACGGGTCAGCTCCTCGTATACAACTTTGATCACATGCTCTCTTCTAGAGATGCCTGAAGGAACCTTCTCCTTTAGGGATCGCTCTTCTATCCGTTTAGAGATGTCTAGAACCAGCCTAACGTTTACATCAGCCTGCAGCAGTGACCGCTGTATGTCGCGAACAAGCTCTCTGACTACTGCCTCGTCCACGATCGGAACTCGGAATATCTTTCTCAATGACTCGTGAAGCGAACTGCCCAACTTCTCCAAAGCCAAAATAGTCTCTCCAAATCATAATTGCCGAGTTTATTGCGGCAGCTAACTCAATCCAATAATTCTGACTTAGGATATAATAATCTATCTGTCCATGCTCAAAACAAGGCCAAATACATTTTGGCGAGTGTACGCCGAAAAATGCATGGTGAAGGCCTTGTCTAGGCTGATCAAAAGTTTTACAGTCAAGAAGCATAGCAACTCTTAATAACTACTTCCGTTGATTGTAGCTAGAAGTGAAATCAAGATATGTCAAATGAGGAACCATCTGAAAGCGCCCCGGTAAAGGTTGGGACATTGACCCCAAATTCAAGAAGGGTGAACGCCATCGTTAAAGTCGTTTCCAAAAGCGAGGTTAGAAACGTCACTGGAAGGGAAGGACCGCACAGAGTCGCGGATGCCTTGGTTGGGGACGAGACAGGATGTCTATACTTGACGCTTTGGGACGACAACATAGACCAAGTGGACGAAGAAGATACATTGAGCATCACCAATGGTTATGTAAGCCTCTTCAGAGGAAGCATGCGTCTGAACATAGGGAGATACGGTAGCTTCGAAGTCCTCGAGGGATCATCCCCCATCGCAGAAGTCAATACCGAGAACAATCTGTCTCTAAAACGGTACGAACAGGAAAGAGGATTCCGTCCTAGTCAACCTAGATATGGCGGGGGACAACCTAGGTATGGCAGGAGAGAAGGCTATCAGAGAAGAAGATACTGAAAACCCATTTCCATCGAATCGGAATCTTCAAAAGAACAATCGAAACATCGAATCGAGCGAAAGCAGTCTCAGCTAAGTGTAATTATCTCTGTTGAAGATATTTGCGAAGAACTGCGGTGCCTCCACCGTTGATTTGGATTCAGGTTCCCGCCTGACCCTTTTTTTGCGTCTTTTCCAAGGCTGCGGCTACGATTAATGGAAACGCGATCGTTGCGTCGCATATTAATGTCACAGCTTTTCCTTCTGGTTTCAGTTTGCCCCAGCTTATAGCCTCTTCCAGTGTGGCGCCGCTGAGTCCTCCGGGTTCGGGCCTGTCCATCGTTATCTGGATAGCTGAATCTACTCCTTCCCTGAATGTGTTTGCGAATAGGGCGAAATGTTTCGGCACGCCGCCGCCTAGAATGATTATGCCAGCTTTCTTCGCTTCATAGACCTTATCTACGATCTTACTGACGTCGGGAAGGGGATCTATCCGTATCTTCCCGTCTTGCCCGTAGAGCCAGATGTGGAAGCCCGCTATGGAGTCGAGGAAGGCTGGACAGATTATCGGAACCCCCTTATGTGCGGCAATGGAAAGTATAGAGTCTTTGTCCGAGAGTTTGTTCCCAATCTCAACGAGGATGTCAGATATTGATATCCGATCTCTCTTATCGGCAGGCAAACTGTCTATGAGGTTGCGGAGCCAACGCTCGAGATGCTCAAAGGCCTTCTGTTCAACATATATGTCTCCGATCCTTCCAATATTTCCCTTTCTAAGCTTCTTGTCCTGAGCTTGGAAAGTTCCTCTGTAATGCCTATGCCCTAAGGATTCGATCATGTCGTGAACGATGTTGGCTCCAGTGGTTACTAATACGTGAATGTGGCCTTTCTCCAAAAGGTCTCGAATAATCAGCCTCAGGCCACTGGGAACCATAGGACCAGCAAGCGTTAGGAAGACCGTATAGTCGGGGTCTCGAAACATGTCGGCCACTATGTCAACCGCCTCACCGAGTCTGCCCGCACCAAGGACTCCCGCCTCTCTCATTTCACGTGCGAGCTGTCCGATGCTCATGCCGGCACGAAGATGCATCTGTTTAACTTGCCTCAACACTCTCGCCTCGCTTGAAGAGAGCACAGTCAGAAATGTCTGGTAACGACGAATAATTAATCTTTATCCTGAAACTGTTCACGAATTCTCTTCAAATCATCACCTGGGTTTTCGGGGTTCTCTTAGCCGAACCTTGACGAGGCCCTATGTACTGCGCACGAAACACAGTAGTATCTTGTCTATGACAAGCGGATGTTCAGGCGCATCCTCATCGAAATAGTAGGCCCAGATGTTTAAGTCAATAATGAGCATGCGTTATGCCCCAGATCTCCTTGAGTTCAATGGGCGTCATTCATGATCCTCGGACGCACCCTTTGAGTTCCGCTATGAACTCTTCAGCTTTCACCGCCTGTCTCTTATACACATCTGACGCTGCCGACGAATAGAGAGG
>CAZQDW010000072.1:0-7594 GCA_964592315.1 uncultured Candidatus Bathyarchaeia archaeon | reverse complement strand
CAGTAGGGAAACAGAACTACAGATAGATTCTTCGTAGAGATTCCAAAATGGATTTAATCGTAGCAGACGTGAGATAGTGTTTGATAGCTCCACTTGGTAGGAGTTAACAGGTCGCAACGGAAATTGGTTATCAAGATTCGAGGGGCAAGCGAGAACAACCTTAAGGCAGTGGATGTTGACATCGGAGAGGGGCTTACCGTTGTAACAGGGGTCTCTGGCTCGGGCAAGACCTCGCTCGTATTCGACACACTGTATCATGAAGCTCAGCGCCGCTTTCTCGAGGTCTTCTCAACAGGCAGTCAAGCTGTACGACTAGCCCCTGCTAATGTTGAATCCATCACAGGGATAGGACCAGCCATTGCTGTGGGTCAGAACTTGCTCAACCGTAATCCGCTTTCAACTCTCGCCACGGCTTCAGGGCTGCATCCCTTCCTGAGGTTGCTTTACGCTAGATTCGGTAAACGATACTGCCCGAACTGTGGCACTGAACTATCCTTGCTGACCGAGGACGAGATTGTGGAACAACTGCTTTCTATGTCCAGAACTACTCCTGCCACAGTCTTTGCTCCATTGGTCAAAGGCGTAAAGGGAAGCCACCGCACCTTACTCAGAATACTCACCAACCTGTTTGGCTCTGAAGCAATTTTAGTTGATGGAAGACCTTGGCAAGAACAGCAGTTGAAGGCTGATGACCCGCACGACATCGAAATAGAAATAGCAAAAATCGACAGAAAGACCCCAGCAAAGCATGTACGGGAAGCCGTGCAAAAGGCAGCAGCGATTGGAGCAAATGCAATTAAGGTCTATGATGGAAGCCATGAAGTTACATTATCCAGAGTCTCCGCCTGCATAAACTGCGGAACGTGGTTTGGGAAGCTGGAGCCGGTACTATTTCACACGCCATGCCCTCACTGCCGAGGAAAGGGCTGCGAACAATGCGCCCACACTGGGCTTCACCCAGATGCCGCATCTGTTCGCTGGATGGGGCTACGACTAACTGAGTTGCTTGCCCTGTCGGTCGATGAGGTACATGAATTATTCAGTCAAGCCGATCTTCCCTCATCAGCTGCAAGATTGAGGATTGAGATTGAACGAAGGTTGGAGTCCCTCGTCACTGTGGGGCTAGGTTACATTCAACTCAACAGACCCTCCCCTACACTATCAAGGGGTGAGTCGCAGAGGGTTAGGCTAGCTGTATCTCTGACCAACCGCCTTGAAGATGTGCTACACGTATTGGACGAGCCGACGATAGGTCAGCACCCAGCCGATGTCGCCAGACTCCTTCCTGCCTTTCGCAAACTGCTAGGACCCGTTGTCTACGTTGAACATGACAGAGCCGCTGCTGCAGTTGCGGACCATGTTGTCGATATTGGTCCTGGAGCAGGAGATGAAGGGGGTTGTATTGTCTTCACGGGGACGCCTGCCGAGTTATGGAAGGCTAACACGTTCACAGGTCGCTATTTCAGTTTCAAGGAGCATGTTCCGACCCCGGAGAAAAGGCTGGTTCCAGAGAGTTCTCTGGTTATCCGAGGCGCATACAAGAACAACTTGCGGAACATAGACGTGCCTATTCCAGTTGGCCGACTCACAGTGATAACAGGTGTTTCAGGATCAGGGAAAAGTACGTTTGTGGAGGAAGTTTTGGTTCCTTCGCTTCAGAAGAAGAAACCAGTTGGATGCGACGCGGTCGATGGACTAATGATGAAGCCTTTGTTGGTAGATCAGAGTCCTATTGGGAAGAATCCGCGTTCAAATCCCGCAACCTACACTAAGCTTTCAGACCTCGTCCGAGACCTGTACTCCAATGTCACTGGACTTTCTCCCTCCTATTTTTCCTTCAATCGTCCCGAGGGGGCATGTAAGAGGTGTGGGGGAATTGGGGCAGTAGAAGTGAAGATGCGATACTTGCCGTCAACATGGGTCACCTGCTCTGAGTGTGAAGGACAACGCTTCTCCGACGAGGTACTATCGGCACGTGTATCATTCGGAGATGATGACTTATCTATCGCCAATTTCTACAATCTGTCAATCTCAGAGGCTAATAACCTACTTGCCAGAGAAGAAAGGCTGTCCGCCTCGCGTCGTAAGGCAGCTAAAAGCATCCTTAATGCATTGATGACGATAGGTCTAGGCTACATGAAGCTTGGGCAGCCATCTCCTACGCTCTCAGGTGGTGAGGCACAACGTGTCAAACTCGCCAAGTACCTTGGCAAGAGATCATTATCTGAACGGCTCCTAGTTCTGGACGAACCCTCCACAGGATTGCATCCAAAAGACCTAGCAGGTCTGCTCAAAGTTCTCGACAGACTTGTCCGAGCAGGAGCAACAGTCGTAGTTGTTGAACACAACACAGACATCATACGGGCAGCTGACTGGATCATCGACCTCGGTCCCAGCGCAGGTCCCAAAGGAGGAGAAGTCATCTACGCAGGACCATCTAGCGGACTAACTGAAGTAGAGACCTCGTTAACTGGTAGAGCGTTAAGGGAGGAGGCTTCGATTCACCCTAAGACAGACAGGAAAAAGGGATTCACCACTTCAAAGTACATCTCAATAAGGAATGCTCGGGCAAACAACCTGAAAAACATCGATGTTGACTTCTCAAAATCAGCTCTCACTGTTGTTACTGGTGTATCAGGCTCTGGAAAATCAAGTCTCGTACATGACATACTTGAGGCTGAGGCGAAACGGCGATTCCTCGAAACCCTTTCGATGTACGAACGGCAAGGAACACATGAAGGACCTGAGGCACCCATGGAATCCGTCTCAGGGTTAGGAGTATCAGTCTCTGTGACGCCTGGACGCCGCCTCTACAGTCGACGATCCACTGTAGGAACCGCTACCGAAATCTGGCATCACCTAGCCATCTTATTGGCGTCGGTAGGTGAACGGACCTGCCTCAAATGCGGTGCAAAGATGGAGCGGGGTGACGAATGGACTTGCCCTAACTGTGGCAGCACGGCTCCTATTGCTAAGCCTAGACATTTCTCATCTTCCACTTATTCCGCTGCCTGCCCAAAGTGCCATGGAGTAGGAACCATCCAAGTCCCAGCGCCCGAGAAACTGATCGTTAACCCAGAAAAGCCCCTCTGCGGCGCAATGTACTCGCCAGGATTCTTCCCAAAAGGCTACCTATGCAAGCCCTACAACGGAGGTTACTATGAGGTTCGAGCGTTAGGTGAACGCTACGGCTTTGACCCCGCCACTACTCCTTGGAACGAGATGACCACTGAGGCGCAGAAAGCCTTCCTCTTCGGTGACCCTGAACCTTTAACAGTTACCTTCGAAAGCCTAAGAAGACCGCCGACGACCCGCAGGCTCGTCTTCCGTGGCTTCTACGGTTGGGTGGGAGACTGGGATGTGGGAGGAACCTACACAAAGACAAGTCCTTGCGACCAGTGCAAAGGAACTGGATTTCGACCAGAGTATTTAGCCGTAACATTAGGCGAATACAACATTCACCAGCTCAGCGAAATGCCGCTGTCAAGACTTGAGGAAGTCATGAAGGATGTTTCAACCCCAGAGTTACAGGCACACCAAGCTGGCAGCAGCCTACACACCATATTGAAACGGCTTCGTTTCTTGCGCGAAGTTGGACTAGGATATCTCCACCTGAACCGTATTTCTGGAACCTTGTCAGCTGGAGAAGCGCAAAGAGTGAGACTTGCAAGCCTACTTGGCAGCGGATTGACATCACTAACTGTGCTGATAGATGAGCCAACACGCGGAATGCATCCCTCCGAGGTGGAAGCTTTAGTAACAGCCCTTCTAGAGCTGCGAAACGAGGGAAACACCGTGATTGTAGTTGAGCACGACCCAATAGTGATTCAAGCCGCGGATCAATTGGTTGACATGGGTCCAGGGGCAGGTGTAGCAGGAGGAGGGATCGTCGCAGCAGGTACCCTTGAACAAGTCGCTGAGCGCGAGACGCTAACAGCCAAGTGGCTTCGTGGTGAACGAAAAATAGAAGTATTAAGAAAGCGCAGGGAACCTAAAGCTTGGCTATCCATCAAGGGTGCCCGTGCAAACAACCTGCGCAACGAGACTATCCGCATCCCCAAGGGCGTTTTGGTTGGTCTATGCGGCGTGTCAGGCTCTGGTAAGAGTACATTGATGATTGACACCGTTGGACGGCTTTTAGCTCCAAAGAAAATAACTACAAGTGTTGCCCGTGAACCGATTGAGCCTGGGGAACATGACTCAATAGAAGGCGCACCTCAGAGAGTGATTCTGTTAGATCAGGTTCAAAGTGGCATACGAAGCCCAGGTGACTTTCTAGACCTGTTTAAGCCGTTGCTTCGAATCTATGCAGAAAGCGACGATGCAAAAGCACTTGGTCTCGATGAAAAGGAACTAGGTAGGCAGTGCACTGTCTGCGGAGGAAATGGATTCATTCGAACTGACATGGGATTTCTTCCCTCCGTTCAGACAACGTGCGAGGCTTGTCAAGGAACTGGCTGTCGACCAGAGGCTTGGGAGGCTCGTGTTAAAGGGGTGGCTTTTCCCGAGTTGAAACTCCTCACAATTGACGAAGTTTACGACCTGTTTGGACATGAAGAAACCTTGGCAAGAAAATTGAAGGCAGTAAAGGATGTTGGACTGGGATACCTGGTTCTTCACCAGCCTGGATACACGCTCTCAGGCGGCGAGGCACAACGTCTGAGAATCGCAGAGGACCTGTCACGCAGGGCGAATGGCGAAACACTGTACATCCTGGATGAACCAACAGTCGGTCAGCACCTCGAAGATGTCAACCGACTTATCACCGTACTACACAGGATGGTCGATGAGGGACACAGCGTCGTCGTGATAGAGCACCATCCGCACCTACTTGCAGCCTGTGACTGGCTGATCGAACTTGGTCCTGGAGGTGGACCTGCTGGTGGGCGAGTTGTTGCCTCTGGAACGCCAGAGACTGTGGCAGAGGGAAAAACGCCTACCGCGCCATATCTGAAAAAGGTTCTGGAGGGAAAACTTTGACATGGGCATCGCTTCTTCTGGCAGATTCTTCGCCATGTCTACGTAGCCTTGTACTTCGAGAACTGCTTCACCGTCCTGAAAACGACCCTGAAGTAGAGGAACTGAGGGAACTACGCAAAACCGACCCGATCGTCTTACGTCTGCTGGCTCTGCAGTCCAGTGACGGTTCGTGGGAAGCAGCAGATCCAAAGGGAAATGTACCAGGCGGCAAGGTGCAAGCAACCTCTCAAGCATTGACTAAGCTAGGCTACCTAGGTTTTGGCTCCGATCACCCCTCTGTGCAGCATGGTGCAGAGTACCTCTTCTCAAGACAGCAGAAAGACGGAGCTTGGCCGAGGCCCGCTAAGTATGAGAAGGAGGGACGAGAAGAGGAGTACTCGATGATGCCGCTGCAAACAGCCTTTCCACTCCGAGGACTAGCGATCTGTGGCTATGCTACGGACCGTCGGGCTGAACGTGCCTACGACTGGTTGTTGAAACAACGATTAGAAGATGGGGTTTGGCCTACGGGTAAGGCAGGTGAAGTCTATGGCTACGTTGCTGGATATCGTCGACTGGCCCATTCTCGTTGGGGGTGTCGAAGCAATACAACGGCGTCACTTCTCTGCTTGGCTCTCCATCCTACGCGACGGTTTAGTCAGGAGGCACGGCGTGCGCTTGATCTTCTGCTTGGTCGTGAGACTCGTGAAAAGCAGAATATTGGCTTTGAAGTCGCCCGAATCATTGGTGCTGAACCAGAAAATGGCTATATAACGTATTTCGCTAAATTCGACTTGGCGCTTGTTCTTGATCTCTGTTGGAGAATCGGCGCTGACCGCAGCGATGAGCGTGTTGCTGAGGTGGTTCAGTTCATCCAAAGTGTGCAAGGACCTTTTGGACTCTGGGAGTACGCTTCCCGTCCCGAAGCTTCACGTTGGTTGACCTTTGACTTGTTACGTTCGCTTTCGCGTCTGGATGACTCAACAGAATGGCTAGGCCTAGAGCCAAGGACACCTTTCAAGGCGTACATCAATAAGCAAAAGCGATTCTAGCAGTAGAAGTCTGCCGATTACAAGATTATCATGCCTTTGTCCATAAGACTTGATTCACGGAGTTGGATCAGCAAAAGAGAGAGTTCTGGTCAAGACTACTTGCGAATCGAGCGTAGGATTTTTTCACATGGAAGAGACAATAAGATATTCAATCTGTATCCTGTCCAGTTTCTTTCAGATTGGTATGATCGCCACGCTTGCAACGTGAAAGTCGCGGGTTCAAATCCCGCCCAGTCCACCAACAAAATGGCTTTGTTTCTAGAAATGAAGATGCCTTCAAGGGTTTCTCGAAGGGATAGGACAAGTGTATCGAATATTGTTTTACCCTTGGGAATCTCTAGATGCCGAACCAGAGGAGAATAATGCCGAATACGCTTGAGATCATTTCAGGCTGCACTCAACTCCTAGCGGGGGGTTACTAGGAGGTCTTCTAGGTCAGTGTTCCTCAATCTGTCTGCTAGCGTCACATCCGTTGTTATGAACTTGGCTTTGATCGCTAGTGCTAAGGATATGTACGCTGAGTCATAGATGGTAAGCCCATGTTTGGTTGCAATTCCCCTTGTTCTGCTGCGGACCTCACTGTATGGATGGCAGATGCATAGGGAGTCTGCGAATTCTTGAACACTTCTGAATACAAGATCCAACTCTGAAGGATTAAGCTCTCCGAGCAGCACGCCTTTTCTCCATATGGCGTTGTCAACCTCGTACATGGTTAGGTCGAGTATGTGGAATTGGGTGTATTCTTCAACCTTCATCCTAATCCAGTTACTTGCCTCCTCAGGCGTGTACAATGCCACTATTGCGGATGCGTCGATGACTGCTTCAGCGTCCATGTTCCCTGTCCTCGCGTATCAACTTAGCCGCAGGCGTAGTCATCCTGCCTATGGTCTTCCTAGTCTCGTCGGATCTATTCAACACTTTTCTGCGGAGTTCGCCTTTCACCAAGTTCTCAAGATGGGTTCTTGTCTCCTTGTACCAGTCGATGCCCAGCTCCTCAAGTGTCTTCTTTAGCCACTCAGGTATCCTAATACTTACTGTAACGCTCATAGCCCATATCTGTAAACATTAATGCAAACAAGCGATATAAACATTTCTAATCCATCAGCAAACTTAAAAACCTATAAATGTGGGAGACATCTAGTACGCACTAAAATTCTAGGAAAAACTTAACAATTCTTCTGGAGAATGCTGTCAAAGTCATGTTAATGTGAAGTATCGAGAAGCTACCTGTCCTAGATGGCGTAAACGGAGAAGAACATGTAGGAATGCTCTCCCTTCATCGATGTAGCGAAGCTCCATCCTGCGATCTATGCAAACATGAAGGCGTTAGAACAGATGGAACCATTCCCCGTCAAGGAAAAAGTTGATTTCCACATATGTTGAGGCTCTGGGTGAAATAGATTCCCAGTTAGAGAATATAACCTTTTTAGAAACTCTGATAAATTATGGAAGATGCTTTAGAATCATGACGGTTTACAGTCATCCTCTCTACTATGAGATCGCCTTCAGTTTCGTGGATGCTAAGAAGCAAGTCGACTTGTTTGAGCGGTTCATTAAGAAGTATTCCAAGATAGAGGTCAGGC
>CAZQDW010000071.1:0-7595 GCA_964592315.1 uncultured Candidatus Bathyarchaeia archaeon | reverse complement strand
TCGTTCCAAAAACTCTCGCTGAGAACGCGGGTCTTGACTCTTTGGACATGCTTGTGTTACTGAGGGCGGCTCACGAAAAGAGCGGGGGGTCCGCAATGGGCGTCAATGTATTTGAAGGCGGCACCATAGATATGATTGAAAACGGAGTCATCGAACCTCTAGTTGTGAAAGAGCAGGCTATCAAATCCGCTGTCGAAGCGGCTACCATGATACTGAGAGTCGATGATGTCATAGCTGCAAAGGCACCGGCTGCCGGAGAAGGCCCTCCTGGAGGACCGCCCAAGGGCGAAGCTGAAGAAGAAGAGCCATAAAAAACCCTCAACCCCTTTTTGCAACCCCCTTTCATTTCTCTTTTTCAATGATCTTCTACAAGAAACGTCCTAATCGTCTAGTAGAAAACTTAATTTGCCAACGAACTTCAGTCTAGTACGCTCGCTCCGGTAATATAGTCCGGTCATAACTTCCTTTGATGGAGATATTCCCCGTAAAGCTCCCCTTTTTTTCTGTCGATTGAATCACGCGCGGATACCTCCTTTTCTACAGATATGTCGATCAATCCATAAAACTTATCTTCGGGTTGTGAGGGGTGAGGTTGATCGCTCTGAGTTGGTGTCCTCTAAGCATCGCGATCGGCTTGAAAATCCGGTACAGCCTTCGCAGAAACTTGTCAAGACGCTAGGACAGCTCACGATGGACAGCAGTTAGTAATACTTAAATTCTAGACCTAAATCCGTTAGCTCCCCCTTCGCTTTCTCATAGACTTGGAGAAATTCCTTTCTCGGCGTTAAAGTGTTCAGGTCATATATTTCGTCAAAGGTGTGGCCCAAGGGACCGCCATCCGTATCCTTAGTTATTTTGTTTTCATACTTTGCCAGCATTTCCTTGGCTAAAGAATTGGCAAAGTCGCGTTTCACTCCAGCCATTGCGTAGCCAACCTCGCCCCAGAACCTGTTCTCTAGTCCACTGCCCAACAGAGGCTTAACCTTGAATCTCCGAACCCCCTGAGAGAGACCTTCTCTGCCACACGGGATCGCAGCGCATAGGGCTGCTACGATCTCCTGGAACTGCATCTCAGTACCCGGTCCCGCGTTAGTCATAGCAATGGCTGTATTGATGATATTCGTGTTCCTTGAAAGCGCTTGGCTCCCAATCGATGAACCCCAGACGCATGGGCGTGTAACGAATGCGCTGTAATTCGGAGACGAAATCCTAAGATAGCCCAATGCGTTATACGAGGCCCCTATCCCTACTTTATAAACCGCTACTGCCATAATTGCAGAAGCGATGGAAACAATTAATGCACCTTCTGGCCCCCCAGCCCAACCGCCAATCATGACGCCGTTGTAAACATGTTTAATGCAACCATAATCATGACAGAATACTACTTTGTTGAGATTTTCATAATCGGTTTTCAATTCAGGCATAATAGTCGAAACAATTCCATCACTTCGCCGTAAACCTTCATTAGGGTCACACGCTGCTATATTCGCAACAGCAGGTGTACATGCTGAGACGAAGTGCATCCCGGGTCTTCCAGCTCGCCTTATTGCTTCACGCACCCAGGATGCCATCGATCTACCCAGGTGTGCTTCTAGCGGTGTCCCCGATCTCACCAGTCGACCCTCAGACGTGTGAAGAGGAGGACCCGTGTAGAAACCGTCGATGATCGGTTCTTGGGCTATGGACTGGTACAATTTGACGAATAGCTCACCCTCCGGAAAGTCGCTCTCTATGACTCCACCACAGACGATGGAGGGAGGTCTCTTGTCCTCTACGCTCCTCAGAGTCGCAACTCTTCTTTCGGAGCCCTCGCCGATCACCGCTTCACCTCGAAGCTCTCTGAGACTATCTCTTATCTCTGCTTCGTCGAATTTGATAACTCGACCGGAATTCATGCAATATGCTCCCGTTTCACTAAATAGCTGGAACCCCGCCTTCCAGACATCGTCAGCCAAGCTGTCATCGCTAGGCACCGGGGTTTCTGGGTCATACTTGATGTCATATTCCTTAACCAGCCTAGAGGCAACATTGAATATTTTCATGTCGAAGTCCCTAGACGTCGTTATTTTTCCAGTATTACAGGCCCTGTCCAGAACTTCCCATAAACTCGGGGCGACCAACTCAATCACTTCTCCTTTTGATAAGCTCTTTGGCGACCCGCACGGCGTCCGCTGCGTCCCGGCCATATCCATCCGCCCCGATATTTCTGGCCCATTCCTCCGTTACCGGCCCGCCTCCGACCAGCACCCTGAATTGACCTCGGAGACCGGCGGCCTCAAGGGCTTCGATCGTGTCCTTCATAAACGGCATCGTTGTTGTCATAAGTGAGGACATGGCAATAATATCCGCCTTAACCTCCTTCGCCCTTTCGATGAAATCTAAGCCCCGTCTATCGCATCCTATATCGTGAACCTTGAAGCCATTTGCCCTGAGCATCGAAGCAACAATGTTCTTACCTAGATCGTGTATATCGCCTTCAACGGTTCCTATCACTACAGTCCCAGAACTGGTAGCCTCGAGTTGCTCCTTAGGAACATGCTCTTCCAAGACCTTGACGGCGGCTTCCATGATCTCAGCACCGAGGAAGAGATGGGGTAGATACATCCCTCCCCGCTCAAACCTGTTTCCAATTTCTCTCAGACCTTTAGCAAGTCCTTCCTCGATTGCTTTGACTGGGCTAATCTTTAAGGCGACCGCCGCTCTTGCAGCGTCCATGGCGGCTTTGGAGTCTAGGCTCAACACGGCTTCCGACAATTTCTGTAAGGCTTCGTCCTCTAACATCGGGCCTCATCCACCATTACCTAGCTGAGGTCAATATATATGATATTGGTCAGATTCTACTGGCCGACCGAAAGAGAGATAGGAAGCATTCGCGATATCCCTTTGACGCACTCGGAGTGAAAGCGTTTGGACGCCTACTGGAGTTCATGGCCTCTGAGGTCGAAATATCTAAGGAACCCCCCGACAACCATGACCCTCATACAACGATGATCGAGGCTGTGAAAACATGATAAGCCTTGTTGAGGTCGCTGACAGGATGCGGAATGGCCCGAAGATGGCCTCGAAGGATTGGGATATGGCACTTTTCAAGAAGATGTCAGAACTTGCAAAGGAGTTTGACATCGAATGCCCACATGAACCCTCCGATTGGATCAACACTGATGACTCTTTAGCTGATGCCGCTTGGCAAGCTGCGGTCGAATTCGTCACAGAGATAGGCTGCTTCTGCCTCGACAGAGAACGTGTCGTCAAGTTCACTGAGGAGGAAGTCAGGGAAGCCATACGTTCGATGGAGAAAGAGGTAGTAATCGGCGAGGGAAAAGACGCTCGGATATGGAAACAGCACAAGATCGAAGGTACGGACCCCCTGAACATTGCCCCCGGGCTTCATGCGCCTTTCACGGAGGACCTAGCAAAAATGGTCATTCATGACTTCGCAATGATCCCGCGATTAGACTTCCTCGAAGGCTTCAACTTTCCCTCCATCGACGGCTATGAGGTCTACGGTATTCCACTGGAAGCCTACGCCTCAAGGCGCCAGGTCGCATGGCTAAGGGAGGGGATCCGAAAAGCTGGGAAGCCCGGTACCGGCATAGTCTATTATCCCATCAGCACCGCGGCCTCTTCCTTTCTTGCGGCAATCGACCCTATTGCGGGGCTAAGACCCACAGACGGCGTTCTACTATCTGTGTTACCCGATGTAAAGGTGCAGTACGATCTGATAACAGCAGCGCTCGTGCTTCAGAGCTATGGTTACTTCGGAATCAGCGGCAGCTTTGGTATGGTCGGAGGTTTTGCCGGAGGTCCGGAGGGCGCCATAATCGAGGGATTAGCAAAGACTATCATTGCATGGATCGTCTACCGCTGCAACCTCTATTACAATGGCGTCGAGCACATCTCGCATATGAGTGGAGTTAGACGCTGCATGTTTCCCATCAATTTCGCCCGCTCCGTCGTCTATCAGGCAACCATCCGAAACTGTAACGGGATTCCGATGCACTGGCCCATCCCTGTCTCCGAACTTTGCACCAAAAGCCATCTTGAGGAGCTAATCCTACGGAGCATCGAAGCAGCAGTCAACGGCGCTAATCTGTACGTCCCGCGGGTCAGCCGAAGCCGCATGAATGGCGGGCAGACTCCGTCGGATGCTGAGCTCATGATAGAGGCCTCCGACGCAGCCATTAGGACACGGATAAAGCGTGATGAGGTATATAAAATGTTCAAACCCATTATCGCAAAACTGATGACAAACTCGACCCCCGAGCTGGGCAAGCTTATCACAGAGTGCTACGACCTCGAACGGCGTGTGCCAAGCTCAGAGTATCAAGAGCTCATCGCAAGGGTTAAGAACAGTTTCAAAGATTGCGGGCTCAAATGGGAGTAAGGACCAGACTTAATCGATCGAGCAGTTCCTTTTGTGGCTCTCTGCATTCATGTAACAAGGGTAGGTCTCTTTCTCTACCGATATAATTATATAGATATTTTCCTATGCTGGAAGAGTTTGTAGATGTCTCCTCGAGTGACGTTTCAGCCAGACGGCAAAAGGGGTATGGTGGCTGAGGGGACAACAATTCTCGAGGCCTGTATCTCCTCAGAAGTCGAAGTTGCTTCAGTCTGCGGAGGACGCAGTTTATGTGGTAAGTGCAAAGTGATTATAACTGATAATGCAGATGGTCTAAACGCGCCTACTGAGGCGGAGATGAGGCTTCTGAGCAAGAGGGAGCTCGAGCTGGGCCATCGCCTAGCCTGTGCGGCCAGAATCAAGAGAAACATTACTGTCCTCATTCCTGATAGCAGTCGAAGGGAAAGACAGAGGCTCCAAATCGAAGGTATTGAAACCCCAGTCAAACTAGAACCACTCGTGACGAAGGTTTCCATCAGGATTCCCAAGCCTTCGCTCGAAGATCAAGGTGCTGATTCAGAACGTTTACAAAGTGCTCTGAAGATCCAATATGATCTTGATAACACTCAAATCGCCTATGATGCTCTGAAAAAACTGCCTCTGGTTCTAAGAGAGGGAGACTGGACGATCGGTGTTACCTTGTGGGATGAACATACGGTAATAGATGTGGAACCATACACAACGGTCAACGGGGTGTATGGTCTGGCTGTCGACATCGGGACCACAAAGATGGCTGGGTACCTGATGGATCTAAAGACAGGGAAGCTGCTCAGTACAGGCTCGTTGATGAATCCTCAGATCCCCTTCGGTGACGATGTGATATCTAGGATAACATACACCATGAATGACCCCAAGTCGTTGGGAGAATTTCAAGATCTCCTAGTCAGAGGCATAAATCAAATTCTAAATGAGACATGCGAAAAGGCAGGTGTCTCACCAAGCCATGTTTATGAGACGACCATCGTTGGAAATACAGCTATGCATCACCTCCTTTTAGGGATTAACCCCAAATTTGTCACCCTCTCTCCCTATGTCCCTGTCATTCAGAGCGCAGTAGATGTAGAGGCATCTAGGCTTGGTATCGCCGCGCACTCAGCAGGTAACGTCCATGTGCTTCCCATCGTAGCCGGTTTTGTGGGTGCAGATTGTATCGCCGACATTCTTGCCTCCGAAGTTTATAGGTTCCGAAAGTCATGTTTCATGATCGACGTAGGTACGAACACGGAGATAGTTGTTGGCAGCAGAGAAGGCTTGGTTGCGTGTTCATGTGCTTCGGGACCAGCCTTTGAGGGAGCTCACATCAAGTACGGGATGCGGGCAGATACAGGAGCCATCGAGAAGATATGGATTGATCCCATCACGTTGGAGCCTAGCTATTTGACTATAAACAAGGCTAGGCCTACGGGCATTTGTGGCTCGGCTATCGTGGATGCGATTGCAGAGATGCTGAAGGCTGGCGTAATGGACACTAGCGGCAGGATTCTGAGCAGAATCGATAATCGCCGAGTTCGGCAGGGTCCAAATGGCCAGGAGTTTGTAATAGCCTATCAACAGGAAAGCTCGATCGGGGAAGATATCGTCATCACACAATTGGATGTGCGTGAAGTCCAGAAGGCAAAGGCGGCTATGTACACTGGTGCCTCCATAGCAATGAAAAGGGCCGGCGTCACTAGAGAGAACCTTGAAAAGGTCTTCATCGCCGGCGCCTTCGGCGCCTATATCGACCCCGCCAGCGCTAAAGCAATAGGCATGTATCCGGATGTTTCGCGTGAAAAGATTATTCAGATGGGAAATGCGGCCGGAACAGGTGCGAGAATGGCTTTGCTCTCCAAGAAGGCAAGGAAAACCGCATGGAAGATACGAAATATGGTAAAATATGTAGAGCTTGCGGTCGATCCTGACTTCCACGAGGAGTATATAAGTGCTCTATTCTTTCCCCACGCAGATTTAGACCGGTTCCCTGAGACAATGAGGGCCCTGAAAAAAGAAGGTCTTCGCATGGCTCCGAGCCATGAGACAATACTCTCAAAACTGAGGAAATGACCTCACTTAACTGTTTTTACACAGGAGGTAACTCTGAGCACTTGGGAACCATGTTTTCGGAGCATACATCAGGCGTGGACCTTGCGCGAATCACGGGACATGATTCTTATCGTTAGTATCATATAAAAAATGCTTGATATGAGGATGTCCTTGAGATCAAAACAACCGCCCAATGGAGGAGAGAACTATGACTGAGAGCCGTCTTCCGAATTAACCGTGCGCGCGTGAAAGGAGCTGGACCGACGCAAACAAACGTGTGTTCATGGTCGCATACAAAAGCTTCGCCGGAATACACAATCTTATCCTGGGAGCTTCGGAGAACGCGCGCGTAAGAGCGTCAAGAACACCGACTTCTACACCCAACTCATGAACTTTGAAAGCGATGAGTGGCATACTGCCCACACCAGAAACTTGGAAGAGGAGAGCAAGTTAATCGAGGTAGGTTTTGAATATGTACGTTACAGTGAAAAAGAGGAAGTGTCTGTATATTGGAAATGGAAGTAAACTCAAGAAGGGCGCTAGTAGTATAGTTCAGCGCAGCGGTAATATAGTCCCGTCAAGTATGCAGGTCTCTCGAGCCTGTGACCCGGGTTCAAATCCCGGATGGAGCACCATTCTAGCTATCCATCAATCTAAGAGATGAATTCTCTTGTATTTCTTCTTCAGCTAGAGTGTATGCAGGCTTCCTTATATGAACTAAGTATCTTCTCAACGTCTTCATCGGTGTGTGCTAGAGAGGTGAATGAGAAGTGTCCAGGTAGTTTAAAGACTCCTCTGTTTATCAACTCCAGATCGTTTCTTCGCAACCTCTCCTTGTCCACCTCTGAGAATTCTCTCAGGTTCCTGTACGGCTTGTCCGTGAAGTGTGCCTCCCAGACTGAGAACCTGCCGACGACCTGAACCGGGATCCTCAGATCCTCCGTTACTTCTCTCAATCCTGTTCTGATCTTGTCTCCCAGACGATTGATGTGGCTGTACACCCCATTCTCGTGCTCATCCAGGTACTTCATCGTCGCAAGCCCAATGGAGGCCGTAAACGGGTTTCCGCAGAACGTGCCACTCTGGTAGACTCGCTCTCTTGCACTCTTACCATGCAGGGGAGAGACAAACTCCATGATGTCCTCTCTACCCCCATAGGCTCCAACTGGGG
>CAZQDW010000070.1:0-7695 GCA_964592315.1 uncultured Candidatus Bathyarchaeia archaeon | reverse complement strand
CCTGTCTCGTGGGCTCGGAGATGTGTATAAGAGACAGGTGTGGTGATGTTGAAACGTTTATTCAGTATCCTTTAAACGCATAATTCAATCATCGTCAGGTATGTTGCCTGATGATGCCCCAGAATAAACCCATCTTCCAGTGGTCTCTCTTTCTCAGAAAAGATTTTGTCGGACAAATAATATAATGTAGAATAGACTTACTGCCAAGCCTTAGGTCGTTAATGGAATGGATCAGAGAACCATTCTAGTCCTTTGCGAGAAACCAGACGCCGCCGTACGTGTGGCCAAAGCACTAGATGAAAGAGAGAAACCTTCGGCAAGAAAGATCAACGGAGTCCCTTACTACGAAGTGAAAAAAGGAGACGAGAAAATAGTCGTCGTTCCAGCCTTGGGACATCTTTACGTAGTTGCCCCAAAAGTCCGGGACAGAAACATCTACCCCGTTTTCGATTTTCACTGGGTACCTAAACATGAGGTTGAAAAGGATGCCAAGCAAACCAAGATGTGGATCGACGTCATTTCAAGCCTCTGCAAAGAGGCTAACGAGCTCGTTCTCGCAACGGACTATGATATCGAGGGGGCAACCCTCGGATACACAATCCTAAAGTATGCCTGCGGCGAAAAGGAGAAAGAAGCAAAAAGGATGAAGTTCTCCACGTTAACTGCTGAAGAGTTGAGAGAATCCTACGAGAAACTTATGCCTCAGATCGAGTTCCCAATAGCCGAAGCCGGTATATGTCGCCACTTTGTAGACGCTATTTACGGCATCAACCTCTCACGGGCAATGACCTTAGCTGCTAAACGATGGAGCAAGAAATACGCAACACTTAGCACGGGCAGGGTTCAAGGTCCAACTCTTGACTTCCTAGTCAACAGAGAGAAAGAGATCAATTCATTCGTCTCTACACCATTCTGGGCCGTAAAGTCCAAGGTCAAGATCGGTGATTCCATCTATGAGGCCGGATACGAGAAGGAAACGATAGAGAAATTGGACGAAGCAGACGCAATCGTCAAAGAATGCCAAGGAAAAGTCGGAAAAGTGATAGATGTCGACGTCAAAGAGTTCCAGCAATCTGCACCAACTCCTTTCGACTTAGGAGCCCTCCAAACTGAAGCGTACAGTTTCTTCAAGTATACTCCGAGAAGAACAGGAGACATAGCAGAGCGTCTCTATCTCGAAGCATTGATCTCTTATCCTAGAACGTCCAGTCAGAAGCTGCCGCCCTCAATCAACTACAGGGGGATACTGGAATCTCTGAGCCGGATGCCAGAATACAGGAAACTGACATTGGAACTCTTGAACCAAGGGAACCTTAAACCGAGTGAGGGAAAGAAAGAGGATCCCGCGCATCCGGCCGTCTATCCGACGGGCAATCTTCCGGAAAGGCCTTTGAGCGATCCCGAGAGAAAGGTCTGGGATCTTGTTGTCAGACGGTTCATGGCAGCATTCGGAGAGACGGCAATCAGGCAAAGCGTGAAAGTCTCATTGGACGTGAATGGTCATCGCTTTTGCCTGAGGGGGAGACGAATCCTGAAAGAGGGATGGATGCGTTTCTACAGTCCGTATACACGGGCAGAGGAAGTTCTTCTTCCCCACTTAAGTGAGGGAGATGAAATTGAGGTGCTGGAGATCATCCGTGAAGACAGGTTCACTAGTCCTCTACCCCGCTACAATCCAGCCAGTCTACTCAAGAAAATGGAGCAGGTTGAGATCGGAACTAAGGCCACCCGGGCTGACATAATTGAAACTCTATACAAGAGGGGATACATAGCCGAGGAACGGATTGCCGTCACTGATCTTGGCTTTGATGTCGTGGACGTCCTCGGCAAGTACTGCCCCGAAATAATCTCTGTTAGTTTCACCAGAGACTTGGAAAGGCGGATGGAAGAGATCCAAAATGGAAATGAAAAGATGGAAAATGTGATCGATAGGGCTGTCAATCAGCTCAGGCCGATACTAGAGGAATTGAAAAGACGAGAAGAAGAAATAGGACAAGCATTGAGCGAAGCCGTAAAGAAGGCAAGGATGCAAGAACGAATCGTAGGCAGCTGTCCAGTCTGTGAATCTGGCAAGCTTATGATTCTATACTCAAGGCGCACAGGCAAGCGTTTCCTGGGATGCACTAACTTTTTCAATAGTGTATGCAAAGCATCCTTCCCGCTTCCACAGAATGGGACGCTGAAACCATCTCACAGAAATTGCCGCGGTTGCGGCTGGTCCACGATTCAAGTCAAGATCAAAGCAAAGCGTCCGTGGATACTTTGTTTTAACCCCAAATGCCCACTGAAAGAAGGAAAAACCTGACATGAAATGCGAAATTTGCGGCAGAGAAGCTAGCAGTCAATTCTGCGATTTGCACAAGACGGCCTACGAAAACATGGTTGAGAAGTTTGAGGTTTGGAAGAAAGCGTTGAAGATAACTTGGACCGGATACCTGGATGAGATATTGAGGAATCCCGATGCGGGCATATGGGTTAAGGAAGTGGCTAAGCAACTAGTGTCGCAAGGGTTGGCCTCAAGGGAGTAGCTACAGCTCTCAAGTTTTTCCGGAGAATATTTATATGCAAGATCCCTATGATCCTATCTCAGTTTTCAACTCGTCAGTAACGCATGATAATCAAAGATTGCGCAAGATATCTTGGGGATGACGGCGTGAGAAAAGGACTGGACCGAAAAGTTTCTTCGCTTAGTTTTCTGCTTCGCAAGGGGTACCTTAAACTTTCAACCTACAAGCCTTCCTATGTTTTGTTTGCTCTCATTACGGTGGTCATCGGCATCTTCCTTCTCGGTGGCGGCGTATACAATGTCTTACTTGTGGAGGATCCTCTGGGAGTGCTTGGGCCTTGGGCCAATTACCCTTATTGGATCTTCTGGCCAACTCAAAGCGGAATACAATTCTTTCTTCCCGGACGCCTACAGGACGAACTTCTCGGGGGAAGTATAATTGTTATGTTTCTTTACGCTCTTGGAACTTTGGGATTGCTGATGACGTACCGAAGCGTGAAATATACGCCTAACCGGCGTCATGCAGCAATTCTGTTGCTGATGGGCGTTATATTCGTACTCGTTGCCTTCATCCTCATGGAGTCGATAGTCATCAACTATAAAACTTAGCGGGACGTCGAGTATTCCTTGCTGTTCTGAGCAAGCGATCTAAAGCGATCAGAGGCTGGGTCACAGCGTAAATATAACAGTCGACACTATAGGCTTAGGAGAAGTCTCTCATGAGAACAATCGAGTGGAGAGAAGGCGCAGTCATAACAATTGACCAGACAATACTGCCGAACAGAGAGGCTCTAATCGAGCTGAAAAACTGCGAGCAAATGGCTTCAGCCATAAAGGAGATGAAAATACGTGGAGCTCCATTAATTGGCGTCTCTGCAGCCTACGGATTGGCATTAACTGCGTATCGATCCCAAGCCAGGGACAGACAAGTGTTCCTGCACGAGCTTGAAGCTTCAGCGGATCTGTTAAGGAAGACAAGGCCGACAGCCGTGAACCTATTTTGGGCTGTTGAGAGAATTCTTGGCAAAGTTCGGAAATCTTCGGCAGAGCCCGATATTCTAAGGAAGATTGTGATTCAGGAGGCTGAAGCAATGGCAGATGAAGATGTTGAGGTCAACCGAAGGATCGGTGAGAACGGTTCGAAGCTGCTCGAGGACGGTGACACCGTTTTAACCCATTGCAACGCTGGTAGGCTGGCTACGGTTGATTATGGAACAGCCTTGGCTGTTGTCCGAGCGGCTTGGAAAGATGGAAAGAAGATCAAGGTGATCGCGGATGAGACGAGGCCGAAACTTCAGGGCGCAAGACTTACGGCCTACGAGCTTATGCGTGACGGTATCCCCGTTACCTTGATCACCGATAGCATGGTTGGCTATGTGATGACCAAGGGAATGGTCAATAAGGTTATTGTTGGAGCCGACAGGATTGTCCGCGACTCCGTCATAAATAAGATCGGTACCTACACCGCTGCCGTTCTAGCTCATGAACATGATGTCCCTTTCTGTGTGGCTGCTCCGATTTCTACCTTCGACTTAGCGAGCACATCGAGGGATATAATCATCGAGGAAAGAAGCCCTGACGAGGTGAAGCGCCTCGACTCCTATAGCATCGCCCCGGAGGGTGTCAATGTGTTTAATCCGGCGTTTGACATTACCCCTCTGAAATATGTTGATTTCATCATATGTGAAAGAGGGTTGATCTCGCCTTCCAAATGGCAGAACTTGATCGAACCGGAGACAATAAAGGAGCTGCAGTCTTAAGATAACGATGGGTGATACCAATGTTGCAAGGGGAAAACCAGGCCGAGGAGACGGAGGAGAAGGAGAAAGTTAAGATAAAGGCTACGCTAGAAAGCGAAGGCATTTTTGTACCGTCTTCAGAAGATGTTGACGGACTGTCGACCCGTGGTTATGGAACATCTAATGAGAAAGGGGTGTTGCTCGATTTTTATGAAGCTCTTTACCTTTTAAGCAAGGACGAAATCGACATTATGAATGAAAAGACAAAGGAGATTGTCACATTTCAGGACTTGCTCAAAAGATACCAAGAGTTGAAAGAGGACGCTTGGGTCAGATACCTCATCTACAGGGATCTTAGGAGTCGGGGCTACGTGGTTCGTGAAGGATTTGGTCTTGGCATTGACTTCCGAGTTTACGAAAGAGGCCAGTATGGGAAAGAGACGGCTGATTACCTCATTTTTGGGGTTCAAGAGGGTAAGTCTGTATCGATTGAGGATCTGGCGAGAACTTTGAATTACACTCAGAACCTGAAGAAGGATTTGATCGTAGCCGTTTTGAACCGGAGAGGAGAGGTTGTTTACTATTCTCTTTCACGATTAGCCTTTTAGTGGACTTTTAGCATCGTATGTCGTTAGAATGGGCTCGGAAAGGTAATCTTTATAATAGGATTAAGAACTTGAACTTGAGGGGGCGTTACCTTGGTTTCCTTGTACCGTCGGACCGTTCGGGGTATGAGAGATCTCCTAGATGAAGAAGCTCGAACTTTAAGGGGGATCGAGGACGTCGCTAGGAATCTGGCTCAAGTCTTCGGCTACAGGGAGGTCATAACGCCAGTTATGGAGCCCTACGAGCTCTTGGCAGCGAAGATAGGTGAGGAAAACAGGGAACGGATGTACGTTTTTGAGGATCTTGGAGGCCGGAAGGTAGCTCTCAGGCCGGAGTTCACGGCTTCCATAGCGAGGCTGGTGGCGACGAAGATGATGACTGTGCCAAAACCGATAAGACTCTTCTGCACCGGCAGCCTATACCGCTATGACGAGCCCCAATTTGGCAGATACAGAGAGTTCTGGCAAGCGAACTATGAGCTGATGGGAAGCAATAGGGCTGAAGCTGATGCTGAGGCAATTGTCTTGACTGAGGAATTCATGAGGAGGCTCCAATTACGCAACTATTACTTCAAGGTTGGACACGTTGGCATTCTTCGGGGGATACTAAAGGAGGAAGGGATTCAAGAAACTGACCAGAATAACGTCATGCAGCTCCTTGATAAGAAGCAGTGGGATGCGGCTCTAGCACTTGTAAAGAACATAAGCTCTTCAAAAAGGTGCCTAGAAACCTTGAAGGAACTCTTCGAAACTAGGGGAAACGATACCGCCCAAGTCATTGGGGATGTTCGGAGTATCGTAAAAGACTATGAATCGGCGCACGCGGCAGCTGAGAACCTTAATGATATTTTGAACTTGTTGTCTGAAAGCGGTATGGGGAGCAACCCGCTCGTTGAGGCTAGATTTGCTAGAGGCTTAGAGTACTACACTGGGATAATATTTGAGGTCTATGTTCCCGATGTGGATGTTGCGCTCGCTGGCGGCGGCCGATACGATGGTCTCATTGAACTTTTTGGAGGAGAACCCACACCAGCTGTTGGCGTGGCTTTAGGATTGGATCGGCTGATGCTCGCTGTGAATAAGCAGAAGACTTTCGAAAAGACCGCAACCGAAAATAGAGTTCTTGTGATCCCCGTCAATGAAGATTTAAGAGGGAAAGCTTTCGAAGTCTCTTCAAAGCTTAGGGAATCCGGCATCAGTGTGGAGGTTGAGGTTATGGGTCGGACAGTTTCTAAGACGCTTTCGGATGCGGACAGAAGAGGGATTACACACGTCGTCATTGTTGCACCGAAAGAGTTGAAGGAAGCAAAGGTTGTTTTTCGCATCATGGACAGGAAAGAGCAAAAGATTCTCAGCGTTGAAGAGGTCCTAGAGGAGTTGATGATCGATTGAATTTCGGCCCGTGGGCAAAGAAAGAGAGCGACCAGCCGATTCCTTAACTGTAGGCATCTCAGCTCGGAGTCAACTGCGAATCTCTTTGCCGTAATTTTGAAACTCTAATATTCCTAAGTAGCGATTGCAGTTGTGTTCGAGTCATGAAAAACAAAGATGCGCAATCGGTTAGAGAGTTCTACGATAAGAAAGCGGAGGACTACGACAAAAGCTACGAGACACCGTACTGGAGACTGTACCATGAAATTACATGGCACAATATCAGAAGATTCCTTCCAAGAAAAAGAAATGCAATTGTGTTGGATGCTGGAGGCGGCACAGGTTACTGGGCGATTAGGCTGGGAAGACTGGGCCACGATGTGGTCTTGACCGATATTTCATGGAACATGTTGAAGGTCGCCAAAGAGAAAATAAGACAGGAGGAATTGCAGAGCAAGATTGAGAGTGTAATCGCTAACATAAGAGACATGTCATGTTTTCCTTCAAACTATTTTCACTTGGTGCTTGCCGAGGGTGATCCAGTTTCCTACTGCCTAGATGCTGAGAAAGCGATAAGAGAACTGGCGAGAGTTGCTGGACCGAATGCTCATGTGATCGTCTCGGTTGACAGCAAATACCGTATGATCCCTACGCTCATCGAAGAAGGCTCCCCCGCCGAACTTCGGAAGTTCCTCAGCAACGGCATTCTTAAGAGGGAATTCACATTCCAAGCCTTTACGCCGGAGGAATTAGGAGGGCTTTTCGAGACTGCCGAATTGAAAGTCGTCAGGATAATAGGAAAACCAATCTTGATCCAGTTCGTTTCAAGAGAAAAAAGAGACCAGATAATCCAAAAGAACTTCAAGAAATTGCTCGAACTGGAGTTGAGATTCTCTGACACACCAAGTTTAGTGGGGATTGGCGGACACCTAGAGATCGTCGGACTCAAACAGAAGAGGGATGCTGATCCTTCCTGACGATCAGGAACAGTTATATATTCCTAGACTTGATGTGCTAGATTCAAGATCTATGATGGACAGAATATCGTTACCCAGAGTTCTTCTCCTCGCTGTTGGACTCTCAAGCATAGGGTTGGTCTCAGCGTTTCTTGAGGGCCCGCTTTCTGCGACTTCGGTCGCTATGAATATTCTTTCAAGCGTTATCCTGAGCCTGTTCCTAGCATGGTTTGTTTCAATGATTGACCTTCGACGAACGCATCTCATATTTCTGATCTGGACGGTCCTCTTCGTGATCATGTATCTCAACAACATGATTGAAGGTTACTTCTTCACGACCGTCATCTCTTCCCCCAGCGTGTTCGCAGCAGGCGCTGTCATAATCCTGTTTGTCACGTTGATAGAGGCGTTGATCGCCGGGCTTATTCTATCCACCCCAGCCAGAAGAGACAACTTGATCGCGGCTTTAAGGAATTATCTTACTGGGAGAAGAACGGGTTCCTGGGCTATGCGGATAG
>CAZQDW010000069.1:0-7788 GCA_964592315.1 uncultured Candidatus Bathyarchaeia archaeon | reverse complement strand
CACGATCGTTACGTCGTCGCCCTTCCTTTTCACATCTGCTAACCCGAAGGGTATGAGGTACTCCTCTTCAGGAACGTCGCTTATCACTTCCAAGCCCCCCATTGCTCTGTATCCCCTACCTCCGTACAGCAGCTTATGCTCAAAAAATAACACAGGATTATCGTCCCTTATCGCTGTCTTGAGCAGGCCTTTTACATCGTAAGGAGTACAAGGCGCCACAACCTTCAGTCCGGGGACATGCACGAAGAAAGCTTCGGGGCTCTGGGCGTGCTGGGCACCTCGCCTGGTGGCGCCGGTGGGGATCCTTATCACCATTGGAATATTGACTTGTCCGCCCGACATATACCTCAACTTTGCAGCTTGGTTAACAACCTCATCCATAGCACAGAAAATGAAGTCGCCGTATTGTACCTCCGCCACGGGCCGCATCCTCATCATCGCGGCGCCGATGGCGACCCCCACGATGGCGGATTCTGATATAGGTGTGTCCCTGACTCTCTCATGGCCAAATTCTTCCGCTAATCCTTTTGTGACACCGAAGGGACCGCCGAACCCCCCTTCGATCCCTATGTCTTCGCCGATCAGGAACACTGACTCATCTCGCAGCATCTCTTCTCGCAGGGCTTCACGAATCGCTTCAGAGATTGTCAGCTGTCTCATCTGCGTTCACATCCTATGCGTATATGTCCTCTAATGCAGTCTCAGCCAAGGGCAGAGGACTCTCCCTCGCAAACTTCACGGCTTCTTCGATCTCTTCAACGATGTCTTTCTCGATTTCCTCGGATTTCTTCTCGGTCAGGATCTTCATCTCAATGAGCTTAGCCTTGAATCTTGGGATAGGGTCCTTCTTGAGCCACTCCTCAACTTCGTCCTTCGGCCTGTAGGTTGCGGGATCACCCCGTGAGTGTCCCCCGTGGCGGTACGTTAAGCAATCAACTAATGTTGGCCCCAGTCCTTGCCTGGCTCTTTGAACGGCTTTCTTGGTGGCTTCGAAGACTGCAAGTACATCGTTCCCATCTACGACAACGCCTGGTATGCCGTAAGCACAAGCCCTCTCAGAGATGTTTCTCACGAGAGTAGCTTTGGACACGTGCGTTGAAGCGGCGTAGAGGTTGTTCTCACAGACCAATACCACAGGCAGCTTCCAAACAGCGGCAATGTTGACTCCCTCGTGCCACATGCCCTGATTGATGGCACCTTCGCCGAAGAAACATGCAACAACTTGGCCTGTGACATTCATCTTGAACGACAAGGCGATGCCCGCGGCTATTGGGACGTTTGCTCCAACGATCGCAATGGCTGGCGGCATCCCTACGCCAAAGTCACAAATATGCATTGAACCGCCCTTGCCTTTGCAGCATCCAGTCTCCTTTCCGAAGAGTTCAGCCATGAGTCTGTCTACTCCACCGCCCTTCGCAATGTAGTGACCGTGAGGACGATGCGTACTTAGTATGAAATCGTCTCTTCGAAGGTTTGAGCAGACGCCTACAGCCACAGCTTCCTGCCCTGTGTAAAGATGCAACGTCCCAGGAATGGCTCCTTCGAGGAAAAGATAATAGACCCTCCGTTCGAAATGTCTTATCTTCAACATTTTTCTGTACATCTCAATCAACGTTGCTTCGTCGGTCATCTTGTCCCACCCCTATTATTCCATCAATGTCCTCTTTTGACTTAGTGGGTTCACGGCCAAGTTTCGCCGAGATTAAGCAACGTTACTCTATTGACAGGATATAAGGTTTCGAGCAGTCCACGATTCATTCCACACGCTTGGTATCGGATGCAATCTCCTTGAATCGTTGAGGAAGAGGCAGGCAGGCACAAGGAGTGACCTCCAGAATGTACAAATGAAACGATTTCTTTTCCATACCTATGAAGTTTAACATAAGGAGAAAGAGTTTTCTAAAATCATTGGTCTTCATCGGAGTTGGAGCAGTTGCTTCGGCCGCCTCGATCTATTACTTTATGCAGTTGCTGGGGAAGAAAGTGGCTCGAATGTTCTCTCCAGGACAGTACGAAGTAGAGAAGCTCCAAGTGCTACATGTCGGGCCCGTTCCGAGGTTTGACGAAAATACATGGACCTTAGAGATCTTTGGCTTGGTAAACGGACCGATGACGTTGAGTTATCGGCAAGTTAGAAACCTGCCCCAAAGTCGCAAGTATCCCCGACTTCCATTGCGTGATAGGTTGGAGTAAATTCGAGAACAAGTGGGAAGGGGGTTCGGTTTAGAACGATCATTGAGATGACTGAAGTCTCAGCAGATGCTAAGTTCGCAACAATCGAGAGTGAATATGGCCACAAGACATCGTTGCCACTTGAGGACCTCTCTGAAGACGATGTGCTCCCAGCATACCGTCTGGATGAGGAGAAGCTTCCGCCCGAGCACGGCGGACCCCTAAGGATAGTTGTGCCACATAAATATGCGTACAAAAGCGCAAAGCGGGTCCGAAAGACAAAATCAACTCAGTATCAGGAACTAGGATATTGGGAGGGCGCCGAGCTATACTTGACGCGATCACGTTACTTGTCGGCTTGCTCTCGTTCATCTTCATTGTTTACCTTGATGTCTTCTTCCGTTTAGCCTAACTGCCCGTAATCAACTGCCTTCATCAGACGTAAAAGACAGGAAACGATCTTCGACAAAGTGACCGACGTCTGCATATCTGTATTACACTGCTCGAGTTCCAGCCTAATCTGTGAACTTGTTGATGAATAGGCATATTATTTTAGCATATCAAGACTAAGCCGTAGCGGAAATATTCTTCGTCTTTTGACTTTAGCACTTCAATCTTGTAGCCGGCATTCCTCGCGGTATCGAATACGCTGATCCCACAGCTCTCCATAGAGGGTCTAGCCTCTAGAGGTTTGACGCAGTACCCTCTTTTCACATCACATTCTTCGCAAAGGTGGCAGGAGCCGGATGTCAAAACCAAAGCCGCAGGGTAACCCTCTAGGAAGATGCGCCTTTCTAGTTCAACATCCAAGGTTTTTGGGGCTGAAGGCTTGAGACGGAACAGCAAAGCGAACTCGTACTCTTTGAGCAGGGCTCGCGTTTCGTCGGGGTTTGGAGTATGAGGTGGGCACATCAGAGACCTACCATAATTGTCGCAGCCGAAGTGGCATTTCCATCGAACCCAGTCCCTAACGACAACCTGATCGGCGCTTATTAATTTTGCATCTACAGCGCCGAGCTCAATTGCCAGACTACATAATCTAGGTAGGTCTTCCACGGTCTCTCTCATTCCAGATCGCCAAACCTTTGCTCCAAGCAAAGTGAGTTCTGCTTTATTTACCTATAGATTGTTCTCCGACAGGAGACGCTCATTCATCAAAACTGCTTCTTGATGTTAAAGCCCACCAGGCAAGTGCCTACTACTGACTCTTCAGACTGGATGGCCAGCATCTTCTTTATTGCTGAGTCGCCCTCGGGTGAGGGTGTTCCGAAAACGCTCTCTTCAGCATAAGGCAGTCCCTGAATCTGAATCGGCTTTCGAGGCAGATACACTACTCGCATCTCAT
Organism: uncultured Candidatus Bathyarchaeia archaeon; assembly: GCA_964592315.1. Taxonomy (GTDB): domain Archaea; phylum Thermoproteota; class Bathyarchaeia; order Bathyarchaeales; family WAQA01; genus CAZQDW01. The sequence goes on along the minus strand of CAZQDW010000069.1, from coordinate 4,271 downwards.
TCCTTTCGACTGGATTCCTCGGAAGCTTCCTCATGTAAACCACGAAGTTCTCCCAGAGGAAGAGGTTGGTAGGGCTCTTTCTCAACTCTTCAATCTTCTTCGCATCGTCGAGCAATTCACCGACCACCTCATCGCCACTGGCCATCACCATGTAAGGGTGATGGGGATACTCGAAATCCGAGGTTTGAATGACCATGGCGACAGTAAAATCCTTCTGAAGGGCTTCTCTGACACCCTTATTCAGAGATTTACACATACCGAAAACGATCTTGTCCTCCGCCTTGCTCTCCACGTCGAAAATCTGTTGCTTCTCACGCTCAGATAGAACCTTTATGACCATGACGCCGCGACATTCTCGCAAAGTCCTTAGGACTGTCTCAAGTTCCATCTCTTTGGCTTCCATGCTCTCACCATTCAAAGCAGCAGATTTCCTTTCTTCATACTGAAGATCTGTGTTCTTATATTTTTTCAATAAAAAGACCCAGACTTCATGGAATCAGAGAAGTATGAACTTAAACATACTGACAATTGGTTAGCTGCCGTTCTGTTTTATCCCTCCACTTGCCCAACCTACTAATTGTATTGGCTATTTTGCTAGTTTATGGTTGTTATCGGTGTTGATTTTAGTGGTAAGTCTCCGATAAAGCCATTGAGAAAGCTGAAACACTTTGATGAAAAAGATCGTGACATCCTAAAGTTTCTGAGGTTGATTCATCCCGCCTGCCAAGCCCGTTTCACTTCATGATTGGTCACGCATTTCCTCGGTTTGTATTTTCCCTTAAGTCTTTGTGTGACCTTCTCGGCACGCCGCGGGAGGTTATCGCAAATGACCCACTACAAGTTGGCTTATAAAGACATTGCTCCACATAAGGATCGTTATCCTTGCATGAGTGTTCTTAGTTGTTCGATTCCATTAGCCAAGGCTGGATAGAGATAGTCAAGAATATGATTAGTCTCATCATCACAGCGATTGCGGATTGGGAACTTGAAACTTCTCAAGCTCTTAAGAACCAGACACATGAATAACATTTCAGTAGCAAATCGATCAATCAGTTCTGTTGCCCAACTATTATAGAAATCCAAAACTTCTGCAACGGTTTCAAGGACACAAGGAGGATTTGCAGGGGAAGAGTCTGCATTGAACTATACGTAGACAATAGGCATGTTCTGCCTTATGGAAGTCCGAAAGATATAAAGAATCACATAAAGGAGCGGTTCCGGAGCTGGGTTCGGAGAATGGAGGACTGATGCTGAGCGCCTAAGACAAAACTCTTTTAAGCCTTGAACAACATTGACTCTAACATGGTTTGTTCAAGTCGAAGCAGCAGTGTTCCCGCAATTCTTGGCGGAAAACCCGCCGTTCCTAAAGGGACGGTCAAACCTTGGCCTGAGATTCGGGAAGAAGATCGGCAAGCAGTATTGAGAGTCTTGGATCGAGGTATTCTATGGGGTGGCACTGCCCCAGAGGTTAAGGCCCTTGAGGAGGAGTGGGCCCGTTATGTTGGAAGCAAGCATTGCCTTGTGACGAATAGCGGCACAGCCGCACTGCATATGGCGGTTGCTGCTGCCGGCGTAAAACCCGGGGATGAGGTGTTAGCCGCTAGTCTCTCTTGGACTTCAAGCGCCACATGTGTACTGCACCACAACGCGATCCCAGTGTTCGTCGACGTAAGGAAGGATACTCTCTGCATGGACGAGGACAAGATTGAGGAGAAGATATCAGATCGGACTAAGGCGATAATCCCTGTTCACTATGCTGGCCTGCCGTGTGACATGGATAAGATTATGGATATTGCGGAGCGGTACGGCCTGAAAGTGATCGAGGACTGCTGTCAGGCACATGGCGCTACATACAAAGGAAAGATGGTAGGCACAATCGGTCATATCGGCTGCTACAGCCTCAACGGAAGCAAGAACTTGTCCGGAGGCGAAGGAGGGCTGCTCGTAACAGATGACGACGATGCTTATCGAGAAGCCGCGCGTGTTTGGCAGTTTGGCGAGAATCGCCGCGAAGACGGAACGCGCGAATATGATGCGTACGGGATGGGTTGGATGTACCGCACAACCGAGATGACCGCAGCCTTCACAAGATCTCAGCTCAAGCGGCTCGACTGGATCACTGAGCGCATAAGAGAGAACTGCCACTACTTAAGCGATAATCTCCGAAACATCAAGGGAATCAGGGTTCCTGTAGAACCTCCAGAGAGGAAGCATGTCTTCTGGGTTTACAAGGTTCTCTTCTATCCCGAGGAACTCGGGCTTGAGATGCCCCCCAGACTTTTCAGGGACGAAGTTGAGGCGGCGCTCCGCGCGGAAGGCGTAGATGTTGGAAGACCGGAGTTCATAATTCCAGACATGACGCTGTTTGACCAGAAAGAGGGCTACGGTCATGGATGCCCGTGGAGCTGCCACCTATACGGGAAGGATATAAAATATAGGGTTGGGGACTATCCTGGGGCGATGGATGTTCTGGACCGAAACACTGGGATATCTGGGACGAAGCCACCAAACGACATGGAACTGATGGAGAGATACGTAGATGCATTTCATAAGATCTTTGAGAACCTTCCTGAGGTGTTGGCGGCCTAGACGATGACCTCAATGGAACAGCTCTTCGAGTTCAAAAATTCCGACAATTGGGTAACCCTTGCTAACACTGAAAAAAACGGAAACTTCCATGACTGCTTCAGGCAATTAAACCGTCTTATGTTTTAGTCTTCAGCAGAAAAGGAAATGCACATACTCTTGAAGATGCTGTTTCAATTCTTTCAAATAATGAGAGACCAGTCGCACTTGTGGGCGGTTTTCCTCATGGGCACTTTTCAGAAGCAACATCTAAACTGGCAAATGAAGCAGTCTCTGTAGACCCTGAAATGCTTGAAACATGGACAGTCACTTCACGCCTCATCTACGAATATGAATGCACAATTTCGTTGACAAGAAAGAGGCTTAGCCAAGAGACTCGCTTTTGATCTCAACTATTCCATCTTTCTCAGTTAATGTATGTATTTTTCCTATTTCAGCGAACATCCACTTTCTCATTTCTCCTTCTTTCTGGTAGGAAAAGAATATTGGTCGATTCAACGTGATTGCCCGTTCCTTCATGTCGAGGCTTTCTAAATCTTTTGCCACTGAAACCGTTTCGACGTTTCCGAGTACTAGGCATGTGGGTCCTATTATTTTTGTCCAAAGAACTTTGCATTCTAGATGAGCTTTGCATTCTTCTATTCTTGGAGGTTTCACTTTTTCTGCTGGAAATGCTGTCAGATTTGCTTCTTCCAGTTCGTTGACTCCATGTGGAAAATGCTTCTGAGTTATCCATATAGCCCTAAGCAAGTCAACGCTTGGAATGTTGATGACAAATTCCCCTGTGTCAACTATGTTCCGGTAAGTGTCGCGTTTGATGTTGGTTGAAAAAAGCATTTGAGGCGGATCATAACTAGCTACTGTAACCCAACTATAAGGTGCCGCATTTATTGACCCATCTTTGCCAACAGTGGTAATCATTGCGACAGGCAAGAAACCTAACAGTCGAAGATCATCATCAGTTATAGGCAAACGTGCTACGTTAGTCAAAAATTATCCCACACTTTAACTAATCTTGAAGAATTGTTGTTATAAGAGTTTAGGGCATTCTCTGTTTGACTGGCAACGCTATTTCAGTTGTCTCCTTTTCACTACCAAAAACCATACAAGTCAATGTTTTCTCTATACCTTTTATTGTTCTCAACTTGTCGACAACAAACCTTCCCATAGCATTGACATCCTTCTCCTTAACCTTAATCAAAATGTCCCAGTCCCCTGTGATTATGTGTACCTCTTGGACCTCAGGAAACTTTGCAACTTGTTTTGCAATTTCCCTCTGAGAAAGTGGACTATCTCCTTCGAGGCGGTAGGAGAATGAGGCAAGTATGAAGGCTGTCGTTTCCTTGTTGAGTTTTCCCGAATCCAAGATTGCCTTGTACCCTTTGATTATTCCTAGTTCTTCCATTCTTTTTATTTTTGCAAACACTGTTGTAACAGGAGAATCAATTTTACGAGCAATTGCCTTAGCAGTCATTTTGCAATCTTTCTGCAACAAGTCTAGTATCTCAACATCCTTTTCATCTAATTTGGATTCCATGGTTGTAATAATTGCAATATTGCAGATATAAACCTTAATATTTTCGAATATTTTACGACACTTCCTGTAAAAAATTTATAACTCACGATGCTATAGTGCCATTTTACACGTTTGAACATCGATTCGCTTGCATATGAAGGTGAGCACA
>CAZQDW010000068.1:4422-7812 GCA_964592315.1 uncultured Candidatus Bathyarchaeia archaeon | reverse complement strand
GTTCAATGATTCATAACCTGCACATATTACCGCAAGGGTTCTTCTTTCTTCCTGCCCTGATGTTATGGGAGTCTCACCGCTCTTTACACATCTCAAAAAATGTCTCGTCTCCTCGACGAAGGTGTCTTTCTCTTCAACTTTCCTCCGGATGCACATGTTAGCGTCGCCTACGTTCTTGCCGTAGATCTCCAGTTCATCATCGCGGACTGTGATCGTTCCAGAGGACCCATTGAGAACCGTGGGGCAACCAATCGGTGAGAGAGGCTTGAACGTCTTCGTTGAGAAGCTTTCGGTGACAACCCCAACCGCTCCATCTTCGAATTTCAGCAAAGCGGCGACCGTGTCATCTCCTTCCATCTCAGGAAACACACTTCTCGCTTGATAGACGGAAACCGTCTCAACTTCCCCGACTATCATTCTGAGCGCGTCGACATCATGGAGCCGCCTGCCATCCAGATGCCTCCGCCAGATTTCTCCTTGTTAAGGAACCACGGACGCATTCTTAGGTAGTCATGCATCTCATGGTCTCTGAATATCCGTGCGAGGAAGACTTCGCCGATGTAGTCTTGCTGGATTACTTCCTTGATCTCCAGGTTGATCGGGTGGAACCTTACGTTCTCGGCTATCATAAATGTGACTCCGGCTTTCTTTGTGGCCCTTATCATCTCATCAGCTTGATCGAGGTTGCTTGCCATAGGCTTCTCACATAGTATGTGCTTACCCGCCTTAGCTGCCTCCACAACAACTCTAGAGTGTAAATGGTGAGGTAGACATATACTTATAGCATCTATTCTGGGATCTTCGAGGATCTTGCTGTAATCTGTGTCCCAAGTGTCCGCCCCGCACCTTTTGGCTAGGTCTTTAGATCTAGCCTCCTCTAGGTCAGCCACAGCTAGGATCTTGGCCTCTGTCAAGTATGAGTAAGCCCTAGCGTGCTGCTCACCCGCCCATCCACAACCAATCACTCCAATGTTCAACTTCTCACGCATAATGATCGACCGTTCTTCATCTATCAAACTATAACGAAGTGAGAAGCAAAAACGTTTCAATTGCGTACCATGTTTATGGATGCTTTCTTTGCATGTGTGACGCAGCTACACGTTTGACTAGCTCAGAGTGTCAGGTTCTTCCACAGGTCTACTTGATTGCTGGGGTAGAAAGGCTTGCCCACTATGGACGATACACCTCTGTTTCCTAGGTCTATCAACTTGGCTTCATGAGTAGGCTTTCCCGAATCTACCGGAAATTCGGTGAAGAAACCGTTCCCATCGTTGAGGTAGATCAGCAGTTTGGGATTTGGATTTCTTCCTAAGCCCATCTCTCCAACAAAGATGTCTATGTTTCCGTCTTTGTCAAAATCAGCCACCTGGAGGCTGTGGGGATGGAAAAGCTTGTCATTGATGATGTGCATTGTCCAATCTGGCGCTTCGAACCACGCCAACCTACCGATGTCACTCTCACATTCGCTCATAACTAGGTCGAGGACTCCATCTCTGTTCAGATCTGCCACTTGCACACGAGTTTCTGAAAATACTAAACCTCCATACGTCCTCGCATGAAACTCTGAGACGATTTCACGGGACCATTTCCTGTTTGGGCTCCTAGGTGGCTTGAAGATATTCGGGCCTGCCACAACCTCGTTTAAGTCATCGCCGTCGAGGTCTGCCACAGCGAAACCCTCTATGCAAATATCGCTGCAGATATGGTGTCGATATTTCTCCGGCCAAGGCGAGACAGATGGATCGGGAGGAATGTCATAGTAAATTAAGACTCGTCCTAGCTGCGAAGCTACTAGTATCTCATCTTCTCCGTCACTGTCCACATCTGCTACCATTTGGTCGTGATATTTTTTGAAACCGTTCTCTATGATATGCCTGATCCAAGGCTGGGTTGGATCCGGAGGGTTCTCGAACCAGTATAATTCCTGACCATAGTAAGGTTGGCCGGCCACGATATCTGGGCGTCCGTCACGGTTAAGATCGGTTAAGGCTCCTCCCGCCTCCAGATTTGCCTTGGCGACCGTGTGCCTTTTCCAGTCAGGATACTGGTACCGGACCAAGGTGCCCTCTGACGAACCGTCTATAACGAAGTTTCCGATTATCACATCTTGGAATCCATCCCCATCAACATCGCCAACTAAGCATAGGGAATGGTGGGTTCCTATCGGATTTGGGTCAATAACGATATGACGAAATTTGAGTTGATTGTGCACACCCATTTGTTGATACCTCTTTGGGGATTATTAACTGAAGCCTCATGCATATATGATTTCCCGGAGAACCATTCTGAGGTCATGGGAACGAAAATGATTTCTCCATAAAACTAGCGAAGAAGCGATACCAAAAGACAAATAACGTCTACCCCGTAATAGTGAGAGCGGAGATGTAAATCATGAAGATACTCTATAGTGATATGACTTGGCCAGAAGTCAGAGAGGCAGTCGAGAACAATAGAGTCCCATTGATACCCGTCGGCTCAACTGAACAGCACGGTCCACACTTACCGACGAAGACGGATGCGCTGTTGGCGCATGAGATCTGCAAAGTTGCCGCGATAGGAATACCCGAGATGGCTGTTGTTATGCCGCCCGTGAACTATGGGTACAACGAGCATCATCTGGATTTTCCAGCCACTATCCACGTAAGCTATCAAACATTGATCCAATTTGTGATCGATATAGGCAAGAGCTTAGCGCACCACGGATTTAGGAGGATCGTAATTGTGAACGGCCACGGAAGCAACACAGCCCCGATGGAGATTGCGGCAAGAAGGATAACGCTTGAAACCCCGGCGATCTGCGCCTCATTAATCTATATCTCTTTGGCACCAGAAGTCTTTGACCTTCTTGAAGGCGAAGATGCTCATGCAGCCGAACTGGAGACATCAATGATGCTATATCTTGAACCCAGCCTAGTCGAATTAGGCAAAGCGGAGAGAGACTGGGGTTTTCCAAAATCCAAATTCATCAGGTGGGGTGTTGAAAAAGGAGACAAGATCTTCGGAGTCTCGGGAGGAAAAGTGCAGTTCATGGACTGGTGGAGCAGAATGTCCTCGACAGGCATCCTCGGCGACGCGACCAAAGCCTCGAGAGAAAAGGGAGAAAAAGCGTTTAAACTGTACGTGAACGCTCTCGTAGAGTTCATTCGAGAGTTCAGATCTAGGGAGATACGTCCTCGCAAAGATCACCACTGATCGCCTTTAAGATGGATAGTCGGCGGTTATCGGTCTATCCGAAAGTCTTACATCCTCTAGAGAACACCTAATGGCAGATGATCTATGAAGATCAAACATATTGAAGACCTTGTAGTCCATAGTCCTGAGCCGCCTATAGCGTCTGCACCAGGCTCTCCGAGGTAAAGAGGATACGTGAGCTGGCATACGTGTGGAATC
>CAZQDW010000068.1:0-4322 GCA_964592315.1 uncultured Candidatus Bathyarchaeia archaeon | reverse complement strand
TGCACCAGGCTCTCCGAGGTAAAGAGGATACGTGAGCTGGCATACGTGTGGAATCAGTTAGTTTTTCCTCACGGTTTCTGAACAGCAATCAACATTGCCGCTAACCTGGAGCTGGTCGCATCCACCCCAAATGTCGGCTTGTTAGACTTCTAATAATCGAAACCGTTAATTTCAACACAATTAACATTTATTTGTGACTAGAGCAGAATGAGAAACGGTGAAGGATGAGAACCAAGTCCCTGGATGAATTCTTTGGCGCACCAAAAGAAGAGCCTGAGAAAAAGGATTATGCTGAGTTGTCTCCATCAGTAGAAGCTGAGGTACGAGAAGCGACTCGGGGTTCTCAGCAAATGGGCCTTAATGAACTGCCTCCATCTTTCCTAGTATCTGCCAGCTATGATGGAGAGCGCCGAAGCGCCTATGTCAAACTTTATGAGCCGATATCGAAGCGCATCTACTCGTGGTATGACACCACTGGGCATAAACCTTACTGTTTCACGGATATACCCCCAGATGAGCTTGAAAAGATTGAACGCCTGGCAAGTCATCCGGGGTTGGACCGGTTCGAGACGGCTGAGAAGTATGATGCTCTTATTGACAGTGAAGTAACGGTGACCAAGATAGTAGCTAAAGATCCGCTTGCAATTGGTGGACGCCCAAGGGGCTGCATCAGAGATATCATACCTGAAGATTATCCGGCTATATTCGGAACTGAAAGGGTGGCAAAAGTCTGGGAAGCAGCCATAAAATATTACGAATGTTACATTTACGACGAAAGACTAGAGCCTGGAATGCCCTACGGAATCAAAGATGGCGAGCTAATCCGAATAGAGGACAATGAATTTGAGAAGAAGGTCGAAGACCTCTTAACCTCCTATTTCGAGGACGAGCCCCAAGACCTAGCACCGCATTTGAAGAAGTGGGCTAGGCTTCTGGAGTATCCAGCCCCAGAGATGAGAAGGGCCGCTGTCGATATTGAAGTAGCTTCACCTGTGGCGACGCGTATACCCGACCCGGAAGCGGCTGTGAATGAAGTCATCTGCGCCTCGCTCGCCGCCTCGGACGGTGTAAAGAGGGTTCTACTTCTGAAACGGGAAGGAGTCGAGATGGGAGATCTCAGGCTGCCCACGAACGTCAGCGTAGAGTTTTACGCGTCGGAGAATGACCTGTTGAGGGGAATCTTCAGAGCGTTATCAGATTATCCTTTCGTCATAACCTTCAACGGCGACAACTTCGATCTGAGATACTTGTATCATAGGGCTTTGAACCGGGGTTTTAGAAGAGAAGAGATTCCAATAGAGCCCGGGAGAGAAGTTTGTCTGCTAAGGTACGGGGTTCACATCGATCTGTACAAGTTCTTCTTCAATCGGTCGATCCAGATATACGCATTCGCACAGAAATATCGGAACGTGACGCTTGACGAGATCGGAGAGGCTTTGCTCGGAGAGACCAAGATTAAACTCACGAAGCCCCTATCTGAGCTCTCGTATGGCGAACTTGCCGGGTATTGCCTGAACGACTCCGAGATCACCTTCCACCTTACCGCCTACGACGATGAACTCGTGATGAAGCTCCTGCTAGTTCTCACCAGGATAAGCCGTATGCCAATGGAGGATGTGAGCCGTCTAGGCGTCTCAAGATGGATTCGAAGCTTCATGCAGTATGAACATCGACGCCTAGGCATGTTGATACCGAACAAAGACGACATAGTCGCAGTTAAAGGTCAGACCGCAACGAAGGCCATCATAAAGGGGAAGAAATACAAGGGTGCCATTGTTGTCGAGCCGGTTCCTGGCATACACTTCAATGTGGCCGTGGTGGACTTTCAGAGTCTATACCCATCCATTATAAAAGTCTACAATCTGGGCTATCAGTCGATTCTCTGCCCACATGAGGAATGTAGGGACAACAAGGTCCCAGATACGCCTCATTGGATCTGCAAGAGACGGCGAGCTCTTGAAAGCGCGTTGATCGGTTCGCTTAGAGATCTCAGAGTGAGGTGGTACAAACCAAAGGCCAAGGATCCGAACCTCCCAAGTGAGGTGCGGGACTGGTATGATGTCATTCAGAGCGCGCTGAAGGTCATACTTAACGCGTCTTACGGCGTGTTTGGTGCGGAAACCTTCGATCTCTACTGCCCCCCTGTGGCAGAGGCCACCGCATCCATTGGCAGGGATGTCATAACCCAGACAATCAATAGGGCCAGCGAGTTGGGTATCGAAGTGATATATGGGGATACGGACAGCCTCTTCCTAAAGAATCCGTCTCAGAAACAGATCGAAGAGTTGGCTAAGTGGTCGAAGGATACTTTAGGGATGGAGCTCGAGTCCGATAAGATGTATAGGTACGCTGTTCTAAGCTCTAGGAAGAAGAATTATTTAGGGGTCTTTAAAGACGGCAAAGTTGATGTCAAAGGGTTGACTGGAAAGAAGAGGCATATCCCACTGCTCATAAAGAGGTCCTTCGATGACATGGAGGATATCTTGAGCCAAGTGAAGTCACCAGTCGAGTTTGAGAAGGCGAAGAAAGACGTCCAGAAGATCATTCGAGAATGCTATTCCAAACTGAAGCGGCGGGAATGGGATGATCTGAACGACCTTGCTTTCGAGGTTGTGCTAGGTAAGATCCCTAGGGCTTACGATAAGACGACGCCGCAGCACGTTAAGGCCGCGTTCCTTCTTGAGAAGAGGGGGAGGGAGATCACAGCCGGGGATACCATCAGGTTCGTGAAGGTCGTCAAGGAGCCGCATGTTAAACCTGTTGAACTCGCTTTGAAGAGCGAGGTAGACGTTGACAAGTATGTGGCCTACTTGCGTTCAACGTTCGATCAAGTTCTAGATGCTTTGGGCTTGGAATTCGACGAGATAATAGGCTTAACAAGACTCGCACAGTTTATGTTGTTTCAGTAATGTGTCGTCTCGCCTTGAACCTCTGTAGAGTCATCTATAAGTCTGGCAAGGGCGGATCGATAATCATTGTGAAAAATCTCGAGAATATCGCCATCATCGAAACCACCACATGATGATATCCAAACTTAAGCAGTTAAACCTATCGAGTAAACCCTTTGAAAGAGCCATCAAATACTGTCTCTGTGCCTTCTTAAATAGAGAGATTGATGCGAGAGGTAGAGATTAATCCCAGCTCATTAATCTATGGCTATAGGCTTGCAGCTATGCCCTCTCCCCTACATGTTTCTCGCACCAATCAAAAAAGATGAAATCATCTCGATTAGCCTGAATAGCCAGCTTCTCTCATCATAGTCAGCCTCCGTAAGATTGACCAGTAATGGCGTCGCTAGATAAGAAGCCTTGTGCCCACTATAGAGCGCTCTTCTGAATCAGATAAAATAATGGTGAATTGCTGTAGCCGAGGATAAAGCATATTAGCTCCCTGCAACTCGTATTACTACGACCCTTAAGAGGAATAGAAATGGTGGACTTAGATTCTTTTTCTCCGACACCCCGATTAGAATCGATTGTCAATGTCGCGAAGTACGGTGAATGCCGGCAGGAACCGAGAGAAATAAGCGTAACATGGGACGACCCAAGAGATGTCTACGCTGTTCTTCTACGTTTCAAGGCTCCTCCAAATGACATAAGCCAAGAGCACATCAAGTTACAGTACTGGCAGTGCCACTGGCCTAAGTTCAGGGGACCTGTCGGCGCCGGAGGATCAGGTTGGGGACCAATAGACGACTTCTACAACGGACAGTGGAAGGATGCAGACTCTGTGTTAGAAGCTTATGGGGACAGGTGGCTCTTCACGTTCAACCCCGTCAGTATGGAATTCCGAGAATTCGCAGACTTCAACGTCAAATATCGTAAGACTCTAAAGGTTAGAATCGTCTCTTCAAAGGACCTCACTGAAGCTGAGAGCCTCGAAGTGTACACGGACTCCGTGTGGAAAAGGATGGACATATCAGTTGAGTGGGGCTGTGGAGATGCGCAGCAAAGGCTCTGGGACGGCTCGATCGACGCATTCAACGGCGAGATAACGGATCTGATACCCATCAAGCCGGAAAGCAAGGTTGATCTCATCTCCAGCAATTCTTGGGCGTCAAAGGTCGAGAAGGACGAAACAGACGGCGTCAAGGTGGCTGTCTGGTACTGCCATAACGACAATGTCGACAGATACGATGAGACCATTATCACTATTAGGTCGAAGGCGCACAGCTTCTCCTTCTCGATGAACGACCTAGAAAAAGGCGAACGCATCTTCATAAGAGATTACGATGTTCTTGTTTCCAGATCCTCCGACAAGGCAGAGCTCAAAGCCTACAGAAAAGATATGACTGAGAAGGGCTTAACAACTGTCTACGACTT
>CAZQDW010000067.1:0-7869 GCA_964592315.1 uncultured Candidatus Bathyarchaeia archaeon | reverse complement strand
CAGCAAAATCCCAATTCCTAGTCGTAACACTCAAGCCTGAAATGGCCAGCAAAGCGGAGAAGATCTACGGCGTTTATGGGCGGAATGGTGCTTCCTATGTTGTCCACACTACTCTGAAGGGTGCTACTTGATGGTTAGTCAAACACTCGGCAAACCCTTCTATCTTAGGCCTCCCTGGAACATTTTATTCGATACTAGAAAAATGGATAGAATACACCCTTGGGATATTAAGATCTCATTCCTGCTGATGTCCTTCTTGGAAGAAATGAACACGAGGAAAGAAGTAGACTTCAGGGCTTCAGGGACCGCTCTCGATTCTTCTTCGAGCATATATCTGATGAAATCTAAGCTTTTACTGAAGCTAGAGGAGCCGCCACTAGCGAACGAAACAAAGTCCGAATTCATACCTCCGCCGTTGATCCTACCTCTCAGATACGAGTTGACGACAACGACGATTCAGCACCTTCTAGACGCTTTGGAAGATGCATTGAGAGATGAAAAACTGTTCACGATGAAGCCGCCGTCAGAGCATCCGTTACCTCCTCCCGAGATTATCCCCACACTTAGCGCATACCTTATGGAGATCGAAAAAGAGATAAAAGACCTATATCGAAAAATTGTCCTCATTGCTGAGAAAGACGAGCTAGTTACATTCTCAAAGCTTGTCTCCGGCCTAGAAAAACTCGAAAAAATAAAAACATTCATAATCCTTCTTTTTATGGCGCAGAAAAGAAAGGTTAGCCTGTGGCAAGAGGAAGATTTCGAAGAAATATATATCAGCCCCTCCGGAGGCTAGCAATCGGTGAGAAAGGCTAAAGACGAAAAGGAGCTCAAGCTACCTGAAGAAGATCAAGGTAACCGAAATATGGCTTTAATGGAAGCCGCGCTATATGTTGCCGGCCGCCCTCTCGACTTGAAGACCTTGGGATCGATAACCAGACTGAGATCTAAGAGGAAGATCCAAAGTATTGCCAGAAGGCTTATGAGTGAATATAAACGCCGCAACACATCCATCGAAATATTAGAGCTGGAAGACCAGAGGTTCGTCTTGCAGTTGAAGACGGAGTATTCATCTAGGGTTGGAAGATTGGCCGTGAGGCCGCTCCTAAGCATGGGGCCATTAAAGACTCTATCTTACGTAGCATACCGTCAACCCGTCTCACAGAAACAGGTAATTGAGGCCCGCGGGGGGCACGCATACGGTCATATAAAAGCTTTGAGAGATATGGGCTTGATCGAATGTGAAAAGGATGGAAAAACACGCACTATTAAGACCACAGATTACTTCGCTGACTACTTTGGTTTATGCCATGACCCGAAACTTATGAGACGGCAATTGGGAAGGATTTTTGAAGACCTCACGAGAAAAACATGAACCAGCATACCTCCCGAAACGAGACCGTTGATGCCCGTTAAACTTATATCTAGCAAAAGATACCCCTTAGCGTATTGATGCGAGGAAGCGAGAAAGTTGTCAGTATGGCACGGGGACTCGCATAAGAAGAAACCATCAGGGGGCAGAACTAGGTCTTATCGAGGCAAAAGAAGATCCGAAAGAGGATCCTTTCCGACGGAGACTGTTAGAGGTGAACCTAAACGGAAGATAACTCGAGGACGCGGCGGCAATGCAAAGGTTCGTTTGATCAGCGAGAGATACGTGAATATCGTTGACCCTTCGAGTGGAAAAACAGAAAGGGTCGAAATCCTAAGGGTTATGAAAAGTCCCTCCAATGTGGACTATGACAGGCGCGGCGTCATTACCAAGGGAACAATGATAGAAACGTCTTTGGGAACAGCCCGCGTAACATCAAGACCCGGACAGGAAGGCATTCTGAACGCCGTCTTGGTCTCAAAAGCGCCAACGTAAACTGTCCAATTTCGCACTTTTCAGAATTTTGACCGTTTCTTCTTGCTTCTGAGCAGGCGTTAAGGAATATGAGAGAACGAGATAAAAAAGTCATTTGGCCGATCTATTTCGACTCAACAAAGACTAGATCGCAAGGGAGAAGAGTCCCGAAAAGGCTTGCAGCACCAGCTCCAAAGCTAAGCGACATTCGAGCATTAGTGGAAAAAATGGACCTTAGGTGCGACCTCGTCCCAGAAGCGGCCTATCCCTCTTCTCCGTGGAGAAAAACAGGTTGCATTTGGGTCTCCATAAAGGGATCGAAGAACAATCTTCTTAGGAGAATTGCTGAAAACCTGCCGAGAATTAATCCTTAACGACTTTGACTTGGTTTCAGAGTCCAGAAACATTTAAATAGTGTGTGGCATCTCATTTCTGATATCTTTTGGGAGGAAAATCAAGATTTGCAAAGGATAGGGCGAGTTATCCACATAACCGCGAGTAAGAATGCGGTTGTGAAGGCTGAGACTCTCCCAAAGATCGGCGATAGAGTAATCAATGAAAAACATAATCTGGTCGGTAAGGTTTTCGACATATTTGGCCCGACATCTTCACCTTACGTAGAAGTGAGACCTAAGGTGAAGGACCCGTACGAACTCGTTGACCATTCCTTGTATGCGCTTCCCTCAGGTAACAAAAGAGGAAAAAAAGATGAGTGAAGAGGACTCTAAACCTGACCTTAGAGAGGTTCAACGATGCTCCGAATGCGGGAGCACAAGGCTGATGAGAGATTACGAAAACGCCGAGATTGTGTGCATGGACTGCGGCTTCGTCGTCGCTACAAAAATGGTGGATCAGGGTCCAGAATGGAGGGCTTTCGATAATGAACAACAGGAGAAACGTGCCCGTGCGGGTGCCCCCCTAACCTTCACAATTCATGATAAAGGGCTGTCAACCGTCATTGACTGGCACGACAAAGACGTTTACGGAAAGAAGATCGCGGCAGATCAAAAAGCTCAAATTTACAGGCTGAGGAAGTGGCAGAGACGGATTCGAGTCTCAGATGCGACCGAGAGAAATCTGGCATTCGCCCTTTCTGAGATAACAAAGATCGCTACTAATCTTTCTCTTCCTACCAGCATTTTTGAAACAGCCTCCATCATATACAGAAAGGCGGTTAGGGAACATCTCATTCGTGGAAGATCCATCCAGGGAATCGGCGCAGCCTCTGTGTATATAGCCTGTAGACAATGCGGCCTGATTCGAACCCTAGATGAGATTGCTACAGCGTCGAATATAGAGAGGAAAGAGATCGGACGGAGCTATCGGTTCCTTGTAAAGGAACTTAACTACTTTATTCCGCCAACAAGCCCAAGCCAGTATGTGTCGAAATTCTCGAATCAGCTCACAATGCAGGGAAAAGTCGAGGAGATCGCGGGCAAAATCCTAAGAATTGCGAGAGAACTCAAACTCACATCCGGAAGGGGACCGACAGGCATAGCTGCCGCCGCTAGCTACATAGCCTCGGTTCTCACCGGAGAAAGGAAGACGCAGCGAGAGATAGCTGAGATAGCCCAAGTGACAGAGGTCACCATCAGAAACCGATATAAAGAGCTCACTGAACGCCTCCTATTCGTCATGGATATATGATCACGAGAAAAGGACAAAACTCCTTTCCTAAGGAACTGCCCTCAAGATTCAACTCGCGCGATGCATGTGCGAGAAGCTTTCACAAGCAAAGCTTTGACCTATGACTCGTAGGAGACACTCCTTATTGATGGAAGTCATCTGGAAGGTTATACTCCTTGGCATATTACAGGGCGTTCTTGAGTGGCTCCCTATATCAAGTCAAGGTAACCTTGTCCTAGTCATGATTTACCTCTTAGGAATTGACCAAGCCGAAGCGTTGAATCTCTCCGTATATCTCCATATCGGAACGTTCTTTGCGGCGTTGACATATTTCAGATACGACTTCTTGACTTTGGCGAAGAATCTTCCGAGTTACCGTTTCCAATTTGGAAACGGAGTGAACAGTCTCGTATCGTTCCTCCTCTTCTCATCTATCCTATCTGGTTTTGTAGGTTACTTCATCATTAGACTCGCGGAAATATCACTCTCAGTCGGCGAATATTTCACTGGGATGATGGGCGTCGCGCTATTAGTGACGGGGGTTCTTCAGAAATACTCGACAAAAACCGGGAGAAGAGAGATCGAAGATGTGAAGCCTTCAGACACTTTTCTTCTAGGGATCGCGCAGGGATTCTCTGCATTTCCGGGCATTTCGCGTTCAGGCATAACAATCTTTGCACTACTTCTTAGGAAGTTCAAGAATGAAGCTGCAATCAAGCTCTCATTCCTTATGAGTGTTCCAGCAGTCATAGGAGCGGGACTGGGCTTAGGTTTAGGCCGAAGTTTCGTCTCAGTTGGGACGATTGGCTTACTTGTGGGATGTCTATCGTCGTTCCTTACAGGCCTGCCTTCGATTCGCATCATGATGAAAACCGCCCAGAAGGTTAATTTTTGGAGCTTCTGCGTATTCATCGGCAGTTTAGCCCTACTTCCAACATTTAGCAATATATTAGCAACATTGTCTTGAAATTCGTCGCCTATTAACCTACGCTGGCGATGGTTCTCACTTTCTTATCCATCAGTATTTCGACTTCAAATGTGGATCACACTTCTGGGGTTTTTGTAATCACATATCTCGCCGCAACTGTGTGTATGAGTAAATATCCATAAAAGAACTACTAGATCATCTGGTTAGTTAGATTATATATGCGAGCGGATCCTCCTTTACGAGGCCGCATCTCTCACATCTCTTATATGTCTTCCCATTGCACGAGGATCCTAAGTTAGTCCATAGATGCTTACATTTTTGCTCGGCATCGGCCTCTTTCTGCTCCATGGTCAGGAGATTCATTAGAAGAAATATTATCTTTATGAACCAAGAGTACATCGGTGTATCTTTTCAACGCTGCCAATCGCGCGCTTTGAAACTCGGCCAACGAACGAACCGGAACCGATCCGTCAGATTATCTTTCTAACCGAGACGGGAAAGTTTAATATTTGGAAGGAATAACGCAGATATGAGGATTCGCGCTTGCTCTGTGTTCTATCGCGGCATTAGGAGGGGGAGGGTACGGGCATCGAAGGCTTGGATAAGATCTTCAACCCAAAAAGGATAGCCGTAATCGGAGCCAGCAATAAGGAAGGGTCGGTTGGTTTCCGGCTTCTGAACAACCTAATCGGCGTAGGTTTTGGAGGTTTCGTGTATCCCGTTAACCCGTTCAGCCCAAGCGTGCAAGGCATAACAGCTTACCCGAGTGTGAAAAAGGTCCCGTGGCAGATAGACTTGGCGATAGTTGCAACACCCGCACACATAGTTCCGCAGATCATTGAGGAATGTGGGGAATCGGGCATAGCTGGAGTCATCATCGTTTCCTCAGGCTTCAGAGAGACAGGACCTCAGGGGAAGCTCCTAGAAGAAAAGATTGTGAGGGTGAAAAAAACCTATGGCATGAGGATAGTCGGTCCGAACTGTCTAGGGATAATGCGTCCAAGCATGAGGCTAAACGCAACCTTCGCAAACAAGATGGCGAAACCCGGCAAGGTCGCCTTCATCTCTCAGAGTGGAGCATTATGCGCATCAGTTCTAGACTGGGCCGCGCAAGCCAATGTGGGGTTCAGCTACTTCGTCTCGGTCGGCTCCATGATGGACGTAGACTTCGCGGATCTTATAGACTACTTTGGAGTAGACCCCGAAACAAGAAGTATAGTCCTCTTCATTGAAACGATAAGAGACGCTAAAAGATTCATGAGTGCGGCAAGGAGATTCGCTGGAACAAAGCCAATAATCGTGATAAAAGCTGGAAGATCCCCGGAAGGCATGAAAGCCGCCGCGTCCCACATGGGCGCTATCACTGGTGAAGATTCCATCTATGACGCAGCCTTCAGAAGGGTGGGCGTCATCCGCGTGGAAGAGATCGCTGATTTGTTCTGTTGTTCAGAGATTCTCGCCATGCAGCCACGCCCGAGAGGTCCAAACCTAGCCATAATAACGAACGCAGGCGGTCCTGGAGTCATGGCTACCGACTTTCTGACAATGAAAGGCGGAAAGCTCGCCTCTCTAACCGAAGAAACCGTCCGTGCATTGAATGAAGTCTTACCCTCGTACTGGAGTAGGTCTAACCCTGTCGATATCTGTGACAACGCCACTGCTGAGAGGTTTAGAAAGGTAATAGAGATCTGTTTCCAAGACCCAAACATAGATGGGTTCCTGATAATCTACACGCCGATAGGAGCCGCAGATCCGGTGGAAACCGCGAGAACGCTGTTGGAGGTGTCAAGGGATACTGATAAGCCCGTCTTAACCTCCTGGCTTGGAGAAGAAGACGTGAGAGAAGCTAGAGACATCTTACGTAGGAATGGCATTCCAACATACCCGACACCTGAACAAGCCATATCGACCTTCATGTACATATACCAATATGCAAGGAACCTAGAACTTCTCTATGAAACCCCTGAAGAACTAGTGACAAGCCTTCTGGTCAATAAACGCCGCCTCCGAGAGATTCTGGAAGGAGCCGCTAAAGAAGGACGTGAAATCTTAGCGGAGCTGGAGTCTAAGGAGTTTCTAGAGACATACGGAATTCCAGCTGTGAAAACCTATATAGCCAAGACAGCTGAGGAGGCGGTCTCCATCGCCTCTAAGGTAGGTTATCCTGCACTGATGAAGGTTTCCTCACCCCAAATCATCGATAGAACCGATTTCGGCGGAGTTGTTCGCGAGGTCAACTCAGAGTCGCAGGTTGAAAGGTGCTTCGAAGACTTAATCAATCAAGTCAAGAAAGGGGACACTGCGATAAAGATTGAAGGGATTATAGTTCAACCTGTGGTCAAAAAGTATGGCTACGAGTTGATAGTTAGATCTAAAAAGGATCCTCTTTTCGGCTCGGTGATAATCTTTGGATGCGGAGGAATGGGCGTCGAATTGTTCAACGACTTCTCTGTCGGATTCCCGCCTCTAAATCAGACCCTGGCGAGGAGGATGATAGAGCAGACCAAAGCGTATGAGCTGCTCTCAGGAGGGGGAAATAGACGTCCAGCTAACATGAGGTTCCTTGAAGAGATCCTTGTCAAGTTCTCTCAGCTGGTAATTGATTTCCCCCAGATTGAGGAGGCAGTCATATACCCGCTTGTCATCGATGAGAACGATGCTGCAGCTCTGGATGCGAGGATTGTCATAGACATGAACCGCGTCTTTGCTGAGACTCATCCTTATGAGCATTTAGTGATCAAGCCTTACCCAGCGAAGTATATGACTGAGTGCATGATCAGGGATGGAAAAAAGGTTTTATTGCGTCCGATAAGGCCTGAAGATGAGCTATTAGTAGCTGATCTTTTTCGAACTTTCTCGGATGAAACGATGAAGCTTAGGTTTTTCCAGATAATCAAAGAGATATCGCATGAAACCTCGGCGAGATACTGTAACATTGACTACGATCGGGAGATGACAGTCGTTGCGGAAAGAACGGAAGAGGGAACCAGAAAAATAATCGCGATGGTGAGACTTATTATGCAACCTGATGGGGAAAGAGGGGAGATCGCCGTTGTGGTGGGAGACCCTTGGCAAAACCTTGGACTGGGTTCAAAGATGTTGGACCACATCATCGACATCGGTAAGGACATTGGATTAAAGGCCATATTCGGAGAAATTCTAGCAGAGAATACAAAGATGATACATCTCTGTAACAAAACGGGGTTCGAGATCAAACGTTTAGATGAAGAGAATTTTCTAGTAACGTTGGACTTGACCAAAGAATCCCCACCGAAAACGAGTCCTAGCGCCGACTAGTCCTGGAAAATATTCTCAAGACTTCATGATCGTTCCAACTTGGCAACAAGCAACTATCAAACCTTGACGTCCAATCTTCCAAGGTTATCTAAAAGCGGGATCATATCCGGAGGTCACCCCGGGGGCAAAGGTTCCTCTCGGTCTATTGTAGAAGGTAGGTACTATACAATTT
>CAZQDW010000066.1:0-7913 GCA_964592315.1 uncultured Candidatus Bathyarchaeia archaeon | reverse complement strand
CATCGTGGTTGGTCGTTGTAACCCCCTTGAGCGGACAAAGTGTATCCCTGACCTCCTCCCTATCTTCGGGTGCCGCCCCATGATTGTTGCCGCCCCATGTTTTCCCGATACCTGGTGCTACCCCAAAATCTGGTATCGCCCATTGATCGCCCTTTGCCCACCACACATGGAACCTTGCGGGCCCTTGGTCGAAGTTCCAGTGTGTGGACCTATGGTCGAAGTTCCAAGCAGGCAGATAGATGAGATCGCTGCCCGCGTTGAGAAACTCACCGCCGAGATCGAGGCCCTTAAAAAGAAGGTGTCGAAGTAAAGGGAATGACCTCCCTTAACCACCATTTTTTTCTATCTGAAGGTAAAGTCCTAGTCAACGGCAACAAGAACTCCGTTGTATTGGATCTTCAAGACTCCAAAATTTACCGCGTTAACGCCTCTGCTAGGCGCATCATAGAACTCGGCGAACAGGGGCTCAAAGTGGCGGAGGCCATCGAAAAGCTAAGCCCTGAATTTGAAGTCTCCGACGTGCTCTCCTTCCTTGAGGAGCTTTCTGGCCAGGAACTAATCTTGCTCTCGGCTAATCCCAAGCTGCGGAACCCTGCAAATTGGCCTTCATCTAAACTAAACTTCCTGTGGATCGAGATCACCCCCCGCTGCAACCTCCGCTGTGTCCACTGCTACGCTGAGGCTGAGGCTGGTGAAAACAAGCGGCTCAGTGGCCTTTCCACTGAAGAAATCAAGAGGGTGATTGGGGAGGCTGCTGCCCTAGGCTGCCGGAGGCTTCAGTTCACGGGAGGGGAACCTACCCTTCGGCGCGACCTAAGGGAGCTCATAAAATATGCCAAGGCTGAGGGCTTCGAGTTCATAGAAATCTTCACGAATAGCACCTTGCTTACAGAGCCTATGATCAGGTTCTTCGCCGAGGCGGGCGTCCATGTGGCCCTATCTATCTATTCCTACAGGCCGGAGACGCACGATGCCATCACCAGGGTTCTTGGAAGCTTTGAGAGGACCATGAACAGCCTTAAGCTTCTCCTGGCATACGGGGTTCCAATCCGATGCGCCGTCGTAGCCATGAAGCAGAACGAAGACGAGCTTGACGGAACCAGCTACTTCCTATCCAAGCTTGGGGTTCTCGATAGGGTTCCGGATCCCATTAGACCAAGCGGGAGGGGAAAAACCATGGAAAACTGGCCGCAGAAATATGGGCTCCGCTTCATGCAGACCCAGCCCCTTTTCCTAGTGAACCAGGAAAACTACGAGAGGAACCGGCGGTGGAACAGCTGCTGGTTCGGTAAGGCTGCCGTTACAGGCCTAGGCGACGTTCTACCTTGCGTCTTCGCCAGGGACCAGGTGGCCGGTAACGTTAAGGAACAAAGTCTAGCTGAAATAATTCTGGGCGAAAGGATGCTAAGCTTCTGGGGCCTAACTAAGGACCAAGTTGAAGGTTGCAGGGACTGCGAGTACCGCTATGTATGTGAAGACTGTAGACCCTGGGCCTGCGGCTTCGCAAGTAACCTCTACGCCAAGTCGCCTAGATGCACCTATAATCCCTACACTGGCGAGTGGGTGAAAACCGGGGAAGCCCTAAGCCTAGCGGTAGGATGCGTAGGCCAACAGGAGACGCCAACTCCCACATCTAGCATATCGTGACCTTGCCATTAATGAATATCTATGTAACCATAGATGTAACATGTAACAGATGTATCGTAACAGATACGTCTACAACGATACCATCGTTGTCTTCCATGAGGGCGTTTCCGTCTACCACCGCCCTTGTAAGTTAAAGCCTTCATGTAGTACTTGATATCCGTAGCATAGAGCATGCCTTTCTGATAGAGGTGAGTTACACTGCTAGAACATCTGCTACCTATGATTTCTTCTATCTCGTTCAAAGTTCGAGTCTTGTAGTCTTTCATAAAAATGAGAATTTTGCTCATCTTATCCATCGGTATCGGAACTAAACACGGCACTGAACGTTATGAAGTTTGTGGGAAGAAAAATTCCGTTAATTCGCAACTCTTTGTGTCATGACGAACGTAATGACGAATGTCACGACATTTTCGGCAAAGAACCATGATTTTGCTTATACTTGGGTTTGGGTTTGGGGGTTAAAATTTAAATACTGCAAATGTTCTCAAGTTAAGCGGCGCTGCCGAAGAGAACGAAATGAGCCGCCGTACACACGTTTAAGCGTGTGGACGAAAGCTCAGTCGGTAGAGCAGCGGACTCCAATGGCTTCTAAAGCTGGAGGCTGAAGCTGTTAACTCGTTGGTCGACGGTTCGAGTCCGAAGGCGGGAACAGGAGTCCCGTCTGACGAATCCGGCGGCGCCAAACCACCATTCTCATCAGATCCGAGAACCTTCATTGGATTCTTCAGGTTAGTCTCTGAATGTGCCATTTCAGCCTAACAGAGAGGGAGGGGGTCCAGATGCGAGCCTATAGCTATAGGCTAATGGTCCAATTTGATTGGAATGTCGCATCGAGAATACATTGCGGTATCCGCGGGGAAAAAAGAGATCATCGTCACAGTTATGACTTTGGTCTTGCAGTCGTGACAATGAGCCCTAAGATGATCAAGGCGATTGCGGTTACAAGGAAGACGGTTGCGCCAAGACCTGCAGCTTTCATTTCGTTATATGTGTTGTAGGTCATTAGGATGCCGATTATTATGATTATTACGCCGAAGATCTTCTCGGCAACCACGATTCCAGAAAGCTTCTCTTCGCTCAATCTCGCCACCACAGCGGTTTCTTCTAGGCTCCCATCTCTATTAGCCTTTGCGGTAGGTAACTATCCACAATGTGGGTCAACCCATATCTGGAGAAAGCTTCAAGCTCACACTTCCTCTGAATCTTCGTGAAAATATCTATCTCCCTCTGCCAAATGTCTCCCTTGTACCTAGGATCTCTCTCCAGTTCGCGAAGCCGCTTCATGTCGAGATTTGTCAGCTTATCGCTCGGCAACTTGTAACCAGTTATATCTGAAGCCCAGACTCCAGCCCACTTAGCATCAGGTGTTGTCAACTCAGTGAGGTGAGCTGCGTTCGCTGAACCTGAAATTATGACCATAGCTATGTGCATGCCCCAAGGATCAGCATCACTGAAGATGTAGACTGGGAGACCCATCTCTTGGTTCAACCGACGTATGAAATATCTCGTGGACCGCGGAGCTTGCCCCCTGAGATAGACCAGCAGAGCGTTGAATTTCTCGTGAACTCTTTCCTCGATGAATCTGGTGAACAATCCTCCTTTCTCGATCGCTATCACTTTATCTGCAGTTGTTTCGATAAGCTCGGCCGTTGTGAGCGCCGGCCCTATCATCACACCGTCAGGATGTGAAGTTAAATTCAGCCGTCTGCCAGCATAATTCGGTATCGTATATTCAATTGTTAGGTCTCCGAAGATGGCTGAGCTCTCTTCGGGAAATATGTTGAAATCTTCTCTTGACAAGCTTATAACGGTTTCAACGTCCGTTAGGATGTTGTCAGATTCAGCTTGGTCTTTAAAGGAAATATCATAGGCCTGAGCCGAGTAGTACACGTCCCTCAGGGTTGAGGTTTTCTGATTGGACGTCAGCTCATGAGCGAAGTATGACGACCAAACCAACTGTGTGAAAGGTCCTAGATGGCGGATGTTTCCAGCGCTCCTACGCACTCTCTTCTCGCCTAGGACGTACTGCCTCAACTCAGGACTGTAATAGATATTGTCAGTTGATCTACTGGGCATAAGTATGTGAGGGAAGCGCCCCCTCTCCATCTGGGCATAGAACTCACTACCTAGTCCTTCTAGTTTTTCTAGAACTTCCTTTCTCCTCTCTTTCGCTGAGAATTTAACTTCCTTCTTGCTCAAACCTTTTGGCCCTCCTTAACAGCAAATCTATATCTGGCACGCTTTCTTTGCCAGCTAGCCTGGTAGAAAATTCGGCTATCTTTGGCAAGTATTTTGAGAATATTGTCAACCGCTTTTGTTCCCTCTTGACTTTTTCCTGCCTCGATAAGTAGAGTTCTAGTCTGCGCGCTACTTCTCGGATACCATTCAGAATTTCCCTAGTGACCTCAGGTATATCTGCGATTATCTCCTTCCCCACGGTCTTGTATGGGATTTTCGTGCTACACATGTGAACGAAAACTGCAACCGGCATCTCGGGCGCGACCTTGTATCTTCTCCAGTTGATGGATTTTATGACGCTCCAAGATACATCTGCCGATTCATCGTATAATAGAGGAATCTTATTGGCGAATCGATACAGGACGATCTCACCTCTGCTGGGGATTCTTCCGCCAAAAGCTATAGCTGTTTCAACGATGAATGGGTAGCCCGAATAAGTGGAGGGCTTCCGTTGATGAGCAGCTGCAAAATCGGGCTGCAGCTCCTTCTGGATTCCGGCTCCTAACAAGTCGTCGCCCAGAGGCGAAAGACAACTGGCATCTGGAGGCAGAAAATCGTTGAAGTTCTTCATCGCCTGAACCAGCTCCACTATCTCATCTGGGTTCAGTCTCTTGGGGTCGCTTTTTCCGTCCACCTTGGCGAAATCTAAGAACTGGCGTGACGTCTGCTCGCCAACTCTGTGAAAGTGTTCTTTCATGAAGTCCAGCATATTCCCACATTCAGTACTTCGCATCATCCTTTGGATTGTCTCGACATCTACTCCGTGTGGGTGGTGAAGCGTCTCCTTCGGTGGCGGAGGCATCTTCGTCGTTGTCCGATCAAACTTGTACAAGCGACCTCTCGGGTCCACAAAGGTGATATTCGCGTAGGGATTCACAATGGCCGTCTGTATAAGATAGTCCAAGATCTTGGGCATAGCCCTATAGTAGTCTCCCTCGAGATGAAATTCGACGACCGTTCCGTGCCACAGTTCCCCATTCACTTCCTTATTTGTGTGCACTTTCCTATCGAGAATGACCGGTCGGTTTCTCTGAATGTCTATCATCAACCTGTACTCGTAGACTCTTGACGTGCCTGTGCTTGTGATTATTTGAACCGACTTGTTTGTCGTGATCTGCCCATAAAGGATAGCCATGGTGCCCCCTAGACCGAATGTTCCCCGAGTCTGCTTCAGCCTAAACTTGGAACCGAAGAGAAACTGACCAAAAGCCACGGGCACTTGATCGGCAGGTACGCCGGAACCATTATCGACCACTCTCAAGGTATAGATGTTGTTCGTTCCCTCTTCGTCTCCGGAAGACAGCCTGATGTAGATTTCTGGAAGGACGCTTATGGCGTCAGTTGCGTCAAGGGAATTCTCAACAAGTTCTCTGACGGCAGTGAATACTGCCCTCGTTGGATTGGTAAACCCCGCAATCTCTCGGTTGCGGTAGAAGAAATCCGCGGGGCTTATCTCTTCAAAGACTTGTGATATCTCTCAGACCTCCGTCATATCCCTTCACATGAATTGTCCGAATTCTACCATAGTTTCCAGTTGTGGAATTTTCTACATCAAGTTAAATTAGTGAAAGGATATTTATATTCCTAAGTCTCTAGGGGTCTCGGTTTCCCAGAGTTCTAGGCTTTTCATTTTCGTCTCATGGCGCTTCTTCTGTAAAAACCTATACACTTTTCTGTGTTCACTACCTTTCATTAGTAGTCTTACGGCTTCTCGGGCGATCTCGACTTGTTCAATGTCTCCTATGATGGAGACCGTGTGGCCGTATACGGAGACAACAGCCCCGCTCATCTCTTCTATTGCCCTTCTAGTCTTCCCCTCCTTCCCTATTATTCTTCCTTTTATCCTCTTTATCTCGGATTGTGATCTTCCGCAGAATTCTTGCAAGTCGATTATATCCAAGATCTCGTCTTCATCATCCAGCAGTCTAAATGCCTGTTCAGGCGAGAATCCCCTACCAATGGCTGTTACCACATCCCTGGCTCTAAAGGTATATGAGGGGTCTTTTGCGTCTTTCTTCAGCATGATCGTTACGTCACCCGATTGGCTGTCTATCTGAAGATCAACAGACAACTTCTTCTCTATGATCTCCTTAACATCACCTTCAGAGCCTATAAGGACGCCTATCCTTTCCTTCGGGATCTTAACGAACATATTATACCTGCTCACCAGTAGCCCTCCTGACCATTTCCTCAACTGAGGGAACAGTGACTGCCAGCTTCTTGAAGTATCGATGGAGATTTTCCAGATCCCTCAACAGAAACTGCTTCGCGTTAGGATGCTCCAAGGCAACCGATTGAGAAAGGTCAAAGATCACGGGCTCACCTTTCCATATCATAACATTGTATTCGCTCAAGTCTCCGTGCACAAGTTTAGCCCCCTCATAGAGCTTCTTCACTGAGGTTAAGAGCTTTCGAAAGATCTGTTTGGGATTCTTCAATTCAACCTCCTTCATGAGAGGAGCACTTATGCCTTTCTCTCCTATGAACTCCATTAGCAAGATGTTGTTCTTGACCGTGACGGGCTTCGGAACTCTTACACTGGCCTCGTAGGCTGCTTGAAGATTTTTTAGCTCTTTCTGAGCCCAAGTGTATACTAATGACCGACTGTCTCTCTTCACGTCTTTGAAGCGTGGGTCGCCCACTATGTATGGTAGCATTCCCTTTCTGAACTCTGCTGAGACCGTAAGGTAGATCTTTATGGCTAGCTCTTCTCCATTTGGGGCCTTTCCCCAGTATATTCTAGACTCTTTCCCAGCTTTTACAACTCCGTAGATGTCTTCTATCTCCCCCTTGTTCATCAGTTCATACACAGTCATCAATGTGGAACGATCGAAGACCTCTTCGAAAGCCGCTCTCTCTTCTGAACGATCTTTCCGGAGCATTCGGTCCCTTGTCTCGACTAGTCGCAGCCTGCGTTCTAGATGTTTTTCCTTAGCAAATCTCGGCTCATCATTGTCGTCAGCCATGTTCGTGATGCCCTCAAGAAGTGTATATTTCCAGTAGTTAAAGGTAGCTCGAACTATTCAACGGATGGATGATAGATAGACCTCTAAGGAATAGTTTTATATGTTCCCTTCTTCACCCACGTCTTTCTCATGATCTCGATTTTCTTCTCTGGATACTTCAATGAGTGGCCTGGTGCTAATATGATCCCTCCCGATCTACCAAATCTGGCACATTCTTCAACTTCTCTGGATACTTCTTTGGCAGTGCCTACGTCTAAGGTTCTAGCGCTGACTCCTCCCCACATCGTAACATCTTTTCCGTAGCATCCAATTATTCTGTGCCAAGAGTTGCATTCTCTTTGGATGTTCAAAATGTCAACGCCTATCTCTATTAGGTCTGGAATAAGATCTTCGACTCTTCCGTCACTATGTTGGTACACGGTGACCCCTCGGTTTTTTGCAGCCCTGTAAAGATTACTCTGCGACGGCTTTATGAAGACTCTCCACTGTTCGGGAGAAATGAGAAGTCTATCTTCCATCCCCCAGTCGTCACCATACATGATTAAGTCTGCATCGACCTCATCGATCAGTCTCTCACTAAGACGTGTTTTTACCTCAGCTATCCTGTTGACTAATCTCCTAACGATGTCTGGGTATCTATAAAACCACGTGAAGAGCTTCGGCATACCTACTAAGAGCCAGGCTCTTTCGAAGATGCCCCATCCGTTGTCACCAGCCAGTACAACTCTTCTTAGATCGACTTGGGAAGCGGTTCTTTTTGCTTCCTCCATAGTCCATGCTTCATCAGGAGAAGGAAAAACGTAGTCTTCAACCTGATCCGGGTCTTTCAACGGATGACGGACCGGAAAACTGTCCGATCTCGGATCTCTAAGCTCCCAGGAAACACCCCAATCGTCCTCGCTATTATCGCGGCGCTCTGCAAGACAATGGTGAACGATCGAAACACAGCCGTCGAACATTGGGCAAGGAAGCCAAAAGGGTTCCTCACGTCTCAAAGCCGAAAGAAAGTTCTCACGTGGTGAAACGCTTAAACTCAAGTCAGAAACTTCCTCACAGAACTAT
>CAZQDW010000065.1:0-7999 GCA_964592315.1 uncultured Candidatus Bathyarchaeia archaeon | reverse complement strand
TCCCTTCTTTTCTTGGTATTTGTATAGCTCCCCACCTCGGAGCTCAGGCTCCACCGAAAGCCTCTTCCAGTAGTCTTTAGCAGAACCTTAAACCTCGATTAGCCGAATCAGTATCTATGACTTTTGCCAAACATATCGCGAATAGAGGCTAGGGAGAGACCTTAGTGGAGACTTCTCTATCTTTGGCAAATATACTTCCAGTAACTCGTACTTTAGGTTGTGCTTGTCTAAGAAATTCAGAACGAACTTCGAGCCACCCTTGGGAACAAGAAAACATCCCCTTCCAAGTCGCCTCCCTCCATACTTGTCAACAAGCCCTGCATAGCTGCGTTTCCCGGCGACCCTTCCGAACAATCGGTAATCAACCTTCTGCTTCTCCCTCTGAGACAAAACCCCTAAACCATAACACACTATGAAATAAGGAGCAGCGCCAGCTGATTTAAGCTTCAAGACAAATGGATATTGCATATAGAGGATCACCCCCTCCTCCGATACAGACTGTAGAAAGACGGGATTCGCGCCCGCTAGCATCGAGGGGCAGACACAAATCGATTGAGCAAAAATGTCAGAGGGTATGCGGCAGGTGACCTCCCACTCGTTCTTCCTCATTGTATCCTCATCCTTGAAGATAACAAGAAGATCAATGTCAGATCCTTCATCATAGTCCCCCCTAGCAACGCTCCCAAAAAGAATTATTCCAATAACGCCGTCAACGGTTTTGACGGCATCAACAATCTCAGATAAGCTCGATTCCAAATCCTTTGCTGATCTCATTTAATGCACTCTCCATCACCTCGATCGCCCTTCTAGCCCGCTCGCCATCAACTCCACCATACCCCAGCCTCCCATAGGCATCCCACAGAATGCTCAAATAATTCAAGACCTGAGGCAGATTCCCCCTCACCCAATTCCTCCTATCCACATGGGCGGTGCGGGGACGGACATGAAAATGAAGATTGTTCCTCGCGGCAACGGCTTCAATAGCCTGCTCAACAGCCTTCAAGGCAAGGTCCGCTGAATTTGAATACGCCCCGGCTGAGAACTCTCGAAGCGCCCCTCCCCGTTTCTCCTTCGCCAATCTTATATGAAAAGCGGAATCATCCATAGTACAACCCTGAATATAATAAGAAAGATTGGCTATAAATACGTATTCAATCCAATAATATGAAGAGGACGCAGTATCAGCATGAGTTATCGTGTTAATGCTTAGAATACGTGTTGTCAGCTCTACCTTGAGAGAGTGGGCTTCCTGCCGATCGAATCGCTGTTGTACATCCAGCTGTGTTGGCTCTGTGGAACTAATTGTTACGGAAAATTTCACCAACGTTCATGTCTCAGATTCTGCCCTCGCGAGCATGATCGATCGATCGGAGGAGCTCAAGTCTATTTCCTATTGAGAATGAACCTTGCAATCACATTGTCTCTCGAATAGACTCAGGTCCAGCCCGGTCTTCGTCGGTTGACTCAAGAACTCAAGCAGACAAGTCAAAAAATAGACGCAGACTAAGAAAAAGGGGAAAGAGCCGAGCGTTGTCGGATTGAAGAACCACGTCTACAAGGGTATTTCTCTAACGAACTCATCATAATGCGTATCCATGTCTATGAGCTTCCACCAGTTCTCTTGAAAGAGCTTACCCCCGACAGCGTCCTTATAGATCAAGGCTGACAACCTATCCAATGTGGCGAAGTCCCGCATCTCCATATGTATTTGAAACATCCTCGGATTTGCACCGAAACCGTCATGCCGATAGAGCTTCGCAGCGCCCAGTCCCTCTACTTTACCTTCGAGATAACGGAACAACTCTCTTGCCCTACTAACAAACTCCTCCTCGCTAACGCCATTCTTCAAATTGAAGTACATAATCATCTTCGTCACGTTTACACCACCTCCTCGTTTTTTGCCTCGATGAACGAGCGAATGAAACTTCAACGCCAACTTGTTAATAACAACTTCGATCCATCATAATCCGAGACAAGAACCTAATCCAAGGTAGTCTCCTCCTCTGATGCATAAACGATTTCACTACCTAACCATGGTCAGGGTACCCATCGCCGCGTAGGACTGAAGACGCCGATCATTCTTCTGTAATTCCTCAACGACCAATCGATGTCGCCTGGATCCGCGAAACTTATTTTAGGCATAAAATGGCCAGAGTCGACATAGATGGAGAAAAATCATCAATATTTTCACTCCATAGAATTTTAATATATTACTGGTACGAAAAAGAATTAAGTTAAGATACTCAAGAAAAAGAAAAATCCTCTAAGAAGTTAATAAGGACGAGGGAAGGAAGAGAATCCGTGTTTGGAAAAAAGCCAACAGCGAAAGGAGAAGGCGACAGCTTCACGGCAGTACTAAGGCTTCCGAAGTACATTCCGAAGGAGAAGCTCATCGGGAAAGTCGTCTTCGACCTTGATCTAAACAGTATGGGGAAGAGCATTGACTGGACCTATACACCCAGCGGACAGATATCTCTCATCGTCTCCGATGTTTCTAAGCAGAACCCCAAGAATAGCGATGGCATCTTGGTACCTTTCGAGTACATCGAGAGAGTCGGGGACTTCATACTCCTGTCCAGACCTCTGAGCTCCATGATAACCAAGGAGGTTGTCAACAAATCACACGAGACAAGAGAGGAGTTAAAGCCGGGAGCCGCCAAATCCTCCTCTGAGAACAACGAAAAGAAACAGAAGAAGAAGGTGAAACGCAAGTCTATTAGCGATGTCGATGAAAAGATCTTCCGAGACCTTCTCTCGCCACATCTCTAGGGGCAAGAAGCCTTCTCACGGACCACATGATGCGTGCCGCAGCGGGAGCAATTGTCGACTGATTCTGAAGAATAGTCTAAGGTAGAACACATAGACAATGGGAACCCAATTAATGAAAAGACGAGCGCGCGACAAGGACATCCAGATCAGCAGACTACCCAAGCTTTCTGATCATAGAGGGGTAGACTTTATTCCTATTCTGGGAAAACTCTGAATTAGCCGAGGCGCGCGCGGAGAGTCTTTCACTATTCCAATTGGTTGAACCTGCAAGACTCTAACAAGTCTACACCGAACTAGGTATGTTGTTCAGAGTGAAGGAAACCGATGGAGAGGAGGCTGTTCAAAGAGTCAACGAAGCCTTCAAGTCAGATAAGTAATAGCTGCTTAGAAAGTCTCCGATTGGAGAAAAAAAGTCGGCGGAATTGATGCTTCAGATCAATAGGTCATCGCCGGATGTCGGAGATGGAAGTCAGTGGCGTCCTGATAAGTCTTGGCAACAATCAGCACCTTCGCCTCATCATAAAGCCTGCCTATGAACGTAATGCTGCTGATTGGCTTTCCCTCCGCCGAAAACCCGTTGGGAACGACCACCGCCGGATGTCCCGTGAGGTTCGTTAAGAGCATATTGGGTCCCCTCGAAGGTGCAACATAGACATCAACCTCATCCATCAACCTAGCCATCGCCTCCATGACCAACGTCCTTATCCTGTTGGCTTGAATGTACTCCACAGCAGGAATTAGGCGGGCAGTACGGAAAGAGTTCGGCCAACCGTCTTCACCTTGTCGCGCGAGCAGGTCATCCTGGTTGCTCCGAGTCAGTTCATCAAAGGCTGCTGCCGCCTCAGCCTGAAGTATGAAGGATATAGAGCTGACTGGATAATCTGGAAGCTCAATCGGCGTCAGGTTGAAGCCGAGGGAGCGCAGCACAGCCAAGGTTTGATCATCACAAGCCTTGTTCTCTCGCTCTGCGTCAAATGTGCTCTTGACATATCCGACCCGTAAATCAGTCAGCTTGGCATTGGGGTTCCAGTCGAAAGGAAGGTCCACCACCGCAGCGTCTCTCCCATCGGAACCATAGAGGGCGTTGAACACTAGGGCACAGTCTTCTACAGTTCTAGCTATGGGGCCGATCTTATCCATACTCCAACTCAAAGCCATAGCCCCATAACGACTCACACGCCCATAGGTCGGACGCAGCCCCGTAACACCGCAACGCGTACAAGGCGAGATAATAGAACCATGAGTCTCCGTTCCAATTGCGAACCCAACTAACCCAGCAGCCACAGCCGCAGCAGAACCAGCTGAGGAGCCGCTGGAGCCCTCTTTTACATCCCAAGGACTCTTCGTCTGCCCATCAAACCAGACATCGCCCATGGCCAAGGAGCCCAAGCTCAACTTCGCCAACAGCACGGCGCCAGCTTCGTCGAGTCGCTCGACGACCGCGGCGTTGATGTCGAAAACCTGACCCTTGTAGGGCGCAGCGCCCCAAGTAGTTCTGATGCCTCTCGTCGCCAGGAGGTCCTTGGCGCCCCAAGGGATACCATGCAAAGGTCCTCGATAATGACTGTTAGCGATCTCTTCATCAGCCCTTTCCGCCTGCGCCACCGCCAGATCCTCGGTCAACGTGACCACACAGTTCAAGACGGGACCGTAGCGTTTCAGTCGACCCAGGTACATCTTCGTAAGCTCCACTGAGCTGACGTGCTGAGTTCGGATCAAGTAGGAGAGGTGGGTAACAGGGTAGAAGGCTAACTCCCCCAAATCTTTCGGAGCTGTGAGCCTCGGCACTCTGCTCATTCTGAACCTTCTCCGCCTAGACCTTCTGGACACCTCCACAAAGGTCATACTGGGTAGACGTGGAACAAAGCACAGAGCTGGAGGAACACTGTTGTCCAGCTTCACCGTCCGAAGCTTCTCATAATTGGCTACCCTCTCATTCAACCTCTTAACCATCAGTTTCCTCTCAGACTCGGTGAAGCTCAAGCCCGAAATCTTCTCTGCCTCAGCGATCATTCCTTCGGTTATCGCCAACTCCTTAGCAGCCTCTTCATTATGAGCCATAACAGGTCATTATCTCCATCTCCCTAACAAGATTTAAAGCACACACAATCAACTGACTTACTTATTGGAGAGCAGGTGTGCTAGTGAAACAAACTGAGAACCTATCGAATCCGAATCAGCTGTATTTCATTGTGACATTCGAACTATCCGTCTGATGTCACATCTGTGAAAAAAGAAGGAGGGACATAGGTCAAGGGTGTGAAGGCTTATTTCTTTGTTGCTGCGATTAGAGATTTCATAAGTCCTCTCATGACTTCCCTGCTCTTCTCGTATGGAATTATCTCGTGAACCTCACATATAACGTAGGGTTGGAACATCGACACGGCACTGAAGACGTCTGTGCTTTCTCCTTTGCCGACTGCGTATCCTGAGGCCCCGTCTGGGAAGGCTCCATACTCCTCAACAAGGCCTTTCTTAATGAGCAAATCAATGCCCGCCCACATCCTCTCATTTAGTTCTAAGCCCTTAGAAGGATCTGTAGGCCACGGTGCAGACCAGTTCACATGCCACAATACCAAGAACCTTGCCACTCAACTCACCTCCTTATCGTGGTCTTTTGAATGTCTGTTATAAGTTCTACTTAAGAAGCTTGATCGATCATCGCTCTTTGACTCCTCAAATCTTCATTAGCTATCGGACGAGTCTCTCCCAAGGAACACTTGGAGAAACACGAAATCGAACAGAAACAAGGCATTCATCAAGAAGCGAAGAAACAGCCTAAGCCATCACCTTAACCATTCATTCTAAATGTGCATCTAGCTTCAAGAGATGGTCTACTTGTGACAATCCCTATCACTTCGCATTCCCCGGGCGTAACATCCTCCGGTACCCACGTCTCATTGTAGGTTTGCTCTTCGCCGGATTTCAGAAACAATGTCTCCAGAACCATAGCAAACACTCTACCATCTGACCAACGCCAAACCACTCTACCATTCTTCAAAACTATGAAGTCGTAGCGCTGAGCGGACAGGAAAACAAGTTCAACAGGGTTCAGGCCTTTGTTTGCGACAGTAACCGACATCACTACTTCCTCTCCTAATGAATAGCGCCTTTTGTTCGTTCTAGTCTTCGCTAAGATATCGGTCTCCAAAAAACCTCATCAAAATCTTGCCGCATCAAAAAAGAGGAGACGAGTCCGTCTAGACCGCAGTGAACGTTGTTATGGCACTTCTAGTCTCATAACCTGTCAAGGACACGATTGCAACAACTGTATACGTCCCAGTTGGAGCTTTCAGCCCTAGTTTGTACCTAAATCGTACCACGCCGTTAGAGTCTGCTATTCCTGAGCCCACCCCCACAACTAGGCCACCGGGATTGTAAACCGTGACAACAACCGACGCTCCTCCTAGTGGCTTCCCAGCACCATCCGTAACGGTCACCGTTATGTAAACCCATGAGTTCCTCTTGTATTCTGCTTTATCTGTTTTGACAGCGACGGCTAGAGCCCTCACGATATCGGTGACGGTTACTGTTATCGTTTTTTCGTCAACATTTCCCGACGTATCCTTAGCTGTAACTTTTATGGTATGTGACCCGTCGGCTACTGTAGTAGTATCCCACACGGCCTCCCAGTAACCGTTTGATGGGTTGTGCGTCATAGCTGTAAAGGTGTCAGCATCGATAGCATATCCAACTGAGTCTATGGGAGAGGTCCTGGTCTTCACGGACGCTTGAATCGCTACGCTACCCTTAACTGTGGTGCCGCCGGTCGGGTTAACTATGTTTACGGTGATAGGCTTAGGCGATACTGATACAGCTGCGTATGAGTCTATCCTACCATATCCGTATGCTGAATCCCATCCCGTAGAACCCAAGTCAATGGCGGTTGTCTGGAGAATATCTCTGACCTCGGTTGGTGTATGTGCCGCTTTTGCAAGAATCAATGCCACCGTTCCTGTGACATGGGGGCACGCCATCGATGTGCCGCTCATTGTGGCATAGATGCCCCCCTCATATGTCGAGTAAATGCTTACGCCTGGAGCTGTTACTGACAGTTCCGGACCTCTACTGCTGAACGAAGCTACAACATCGTTGCTGTCCGTTGCGCCGACCGCTATTACTGAGGAGTATTTCGCGGGATACCCTATGGTATTCTCTCCTGGACCACTGTTCCCCGCAGCAGCCACTAGAACTATGCCCGAGTTGTAAGCCTTGTTACACTCTTGATGTAGCGATATTGAATCTGAGGATGAGCCGAAGCTCATACTTATCACCTGCATCCCTTTGGATATGCACCACTCAATTCCGTAGTTCAGGTCGCTGAGGTATCCACTGCCTGATCTATCTAGCACCTTGACAGCATAGAGGTATGCTTCCGGGGCCACCCCTACAACCCCTATATCATTGCTCAGCGCTGCGACGATGCCGGCACAATGAGTGCCGTGACCATTATCATCATCATAACTTGAAGTATACCATACGTAGGAGACTCCGCCGTACACCTTCAGGTCTGGGTGTGTCTGATCTATGCCCGTATCCATAATAGCCACCTTGATTCCAGTACCTTTGTTGCCAATATCCCAGACTTCAGGAGCCCTGATCTTCTGAACGCCGGAGGGAAGTGTTTGTGCTAGAGCGTAGACCTCGAAGTCGGTCTCAACATAAGCCACGTTAGGGTTTCTCTGCAAGGCATCTAAAGCCTGGGGTGGAACGGAGGCCGCAATCGCAAGAATGTACGCGTAGGTGTATTTTATCACACCGCCATGAAACTTGACGAGCGTAGCATCCTGAAACTCTCTAAATCCTATTATGACTGGAACCCTCTCTGCAGGTTGTGCCAAAGCTATTAACGTAAGACTTGGGAGGCTGAAGGCAAGAACGGCTATTAGAAAAATGCTGAAGCCAACCTTGGTTCTCAATGACTTCACCTTGTTTCAGTAAAACCTTGAACTATTTAAGCCATGTGAACATATTTTCCAGAAAAATCTTGAAGATTTTCTCTATAAGTTGTCTATTCTTGAATTTTGAGACCCTAGATCGATCGAACTCAGTGAAAGACCAATATGACTTCCTTCTAGGGAGGACGAAGGACCACCTCAACGGAGGTACTGCGACACCTGTGCAGGAGACTACAAGGTGAGACAAGCAGCAGAAGAAGAGGGACAGACCCCCGGATGCTGCTTTCTCAGAACTAACAGATACTGAAAGGAACGCCCTCTCGGTCTGACGC
>CAZQDW010000064.1:0-8126 GCA_964592315.1 uncultured Candidatus Bathyarchaeia archaeon | reverse complement strand
TTATTGAAAGGATTGCTCACCACCTGAACGAAGCTGAGAAAGGTGATTAGTATGGCAAAGACGGAAGCACTGAGAAGATACGGCCAAATCAGGAACCAGTACAAGGAAACGATAATAGTCCACCCTATAATGACAGGAGGCCTAGTACCCAGAGAAGTCCAGAGAAACCTCTACGAGGAGGAATGGACCAAGATCGGTTACTCAGTATGCTTCGATTGTATTGAAGGAAGGTCAAGCCTAATTTCGAAGCCGCCAATAGCTGATTTTCTTGAGGATGTTGCAGAGTTCTACGGAGGGGACCAAGCCGAACACACGTTTGGATGCAGAGCTGCCCAGTTCGCAGTTATGAAGACGGTGAGTGATTTCATAGAAAGTCAGAGTTCCACGGATTTTGGCAAAGTTGTTCTAGCAGATCCTTTGTGCCACTACACAACCGCTATAGCGGCAGAGGCTGCGGGTTTCCGAATAGTCGAGCCGCCACACGGCGGATACCCAGAATACAGAGTCAAGGCTGAAAGCTTCCAGCAGAAGATTGAGGAGATAAAGAGAGAGACTGGTAAATTGCCCGGTCTTATCGTCGTTACCCATGTAGAGCCGTATTATGGAAATCTCAATCCTGTCAAGGAGGTTGGCAAGTTAGCTGAGGAATACAATATAGCCTATATGGTTAACGCGGCGTATACAGCGGGTATCATGCCGTTGGATATGAGGAAACTCCAAGCGGACTTTCTCACGGTATCAGCACATAAGTCGATGGCTTCCATGGGACCCTTAGGCTTTCTCGTGACGAATTATGAATGGACTAAGAGAGCCTTCAAAGCCTCAAAGATTGTGACGGAATGGAGTGGCAGGGCTTTTGGAAGCAAGATCCCGAATATTTTCGGCTGCAGCGTTGGAGGGATTCCGCTGGTTTCAGCCATATATTCCTTTCCCTACGTGGCGGAACGAGTTCAAAGGTGGGAGAAGGAGCTTGAAAAGACTCGGTGGTTCATCCAAGAGATGGAGAAGATCGATGATGTCACGTTGATCGGTGAACGTCCTCACAGACACCACTTATTACATTTTGAGACCCCGATCTTTTGGGAGATATCGAAACATCATAAAAGGAGAGGTTTCTTCCTAGCCGAGCAGATGATAAGAAGGGGCATAGTCGGACTCCACAGAGGCTTAAGCAAACACATAAAGATCTCGCTTTACGATCTCGAATGGGACAAAGTCCAAACCGTCAAAGATGCCTTCCGCGAAATCGCAGAGAACTACAGTAGAGAGTTCAGACTGTATTCTTCAAGTGAAAGCTCTGACCAATCTCAGGGAGGCGAAGCGAAATGACGGTGACTGTAGAACTTTTATATTCTTCCACATGTCCTCAATGTCCAAGGGCAAAAGAGATCCTCGTAGAAGTCTCAGATGGAATCGATGCGGAAATTCACTTTGATGAGGCGAACGTATTGTAGCCACAGGGGATTGAGAAGGCTAAGAAAAACGGTATCCTGGCTGTTCCCACAATAGTTATTAACTCGAGGCGCGTGATTGTTGGCGTACCTGCAAGAGAAAGACTCCTCAAAGTCATCAGACGTGAAACGGGAAATGGGAGATAGAGGCGGAAAAGATGAGTCCCAATAACCTAGTCGAGAAGATTCAGAGGCTCAAGAAGGAGAAACAAGCCGTAATTCTCGCCCACAATTACCAACGTCCAGAAGTTCAGGGCATAGCAGACTTTGTTGGGGACAGTTTGGAGTTGTCTCTTTGCGCTGCTCAGACTCAGGCGAAGGTGATAGTCTTCTGCGGAGTTACTTTTATGGCTGAGACAGCTGCCATCCTTAACCCGGACAAGAGAGTCTTGATACCGGATAGGAATGCGTTATGTCCCATGGCAGCTATGCTTCCTGCGGAACTTGTCCGCTTCTACAGAAAGAAGTATCCTGACGCAGGAATAGTTCTTTACATTAACACCTTAGCTGAGGCTAAGGCCTATTGTGACGCTGTCTGCACCTCAGCCAACTCAGCTGAGATCATCAATAGAATGGATTCTGACACGGTTCTGTTCGGGCCCGACATCAATCTAGCCCGTTACGCGATGAACTTCACTAAGAAACGGGTCATTCCGATTCCGGCACAGGGCTTCTGTCCAGTTCACAAACTCTTCAGCAGAGAAGCTGTCTTGAGTCTCAAAAGGTCTCATCCACACGCTGAGGTCTTGGCTCATCCGGAATGTAACCCGGAAGTATGCCGAGTCGCTGACTTCGTCGGCAGCACCTCCAAAATGTATAAGGAAGCCTTGGTGTCCGACGCTAAAAAGTTCATTGTTGCGACGGAGGTCGGGCTTTTGCATCGGATGAGAAAGGAGAGAAACGATGCCGTATTCATCCCGGCCTATGATGAAGCAGTGTGCGTGAACATGAAGCTCCATACACTTGAGAATATCTACGTCTCCTTGAGAAATGGAAGGTACCATGTTAACGTTCCGGCCAAGATTATGACTCAGGCAAGAAAATCGATCGAGTTCATGCTCACAACTAGAGAGACTCTAAAATGATCGCCTACGTCTTGAACTGTTAGAGAGACCCAGATTCTAGCACAGGCATCAATCAGAATATTGTAGTCAGATACTAGAATTCCTTGGCAGCGCCTAGTTAGGTCATGAATATCGACAGCAACTTGGATGATTCTGCGTTGTTGTCCTAAACCATCTTGCGCCGAAAGATACAGATAGGTGCGATGAGTCCTATTACGAGTCATTCGTCAGGTTCTGCAAGACCGATTGTGCAGTGTCGTGTTGAACTATGTTTCTGGAACAGATCATGACGGTGCGTTCTTGGGCTGGAGTTCGGTCGCGCCAGATTGATTCCGGAAACTCTTCATAGTTTATGGCTTCTCCCCATTCGGTTATGCACCTCCCTCTGCGGATCAAAGTAACCCTTACACTGGCGGGATTTCTTTTTTTTGGATCGTCTCTCGCACTCAGTATCCGGTCTGGTTTGTGGGGAGTTATCGCCACGCTTGTAGAGCCTGTTCTCGATGAGGTTGTAGATCATATGGAGCAAGCTCCTGTAATCCTGTAAGAGGAAAATCATTCTACTTTCACCCTTTTTATCTACTCCCGTCAATAACATCTATAGGATTAGCTCCATCGTATAGTAACCGATGCAATTCACGACCTGTGAATTTGCGCTACGCTTTCATGAAAATTATCCCTGCAGTAATCATTGGAAAAGTGCAGATGATGAATGGTGCTATGGGCGCACAGGTTAGGGCGTAAGTCGTGATTAAGGGTCCGACTACGAAGCTGTAGTCAATGATGGAGTCAAAGAAGGCCATATATAGGCTCTTTTCATCCTCTGGAGCTACGTCTGCTATGAGAGCTGAAGATTGAACGAAGACCGTGCCTAACGTTACACCTAAGGCGCCTAGTGATAGACTCATTGCTGCAACATCATTACAGTAAGATAGAAGTATGAACTGGAGAGCACCGGCAAAAGAGCAGATGATGATCAAAGCTTTCCTGTTGATCTTCTCCGAAACGATGCCAATTGGTATTTGGAAAAGAGTGAAAGCTATGAAGTAAGAGGAGAGAACGATGCCTATACTCGCTAGGGAAAGCCCCCTACCTGAACCGAACAGGGGGACTACTATCTCTAGAGAGGCGAAGGCAAGCTCAACTGCAAAAGTAGCTAAGCGCATGAGGATGATTTTCTTGGTTAGGCCTATGCCCCTTAATGATGAAAGGAACTTTTCCCTCCGCGGTTCATGATTTCTCAAGTCGTGGACGTGAAAAATCGATGTTATTGCTGATAATGATATGAGACCGCCCAATATGAAGGGGTAGGTGAGGTTTATGTTGCCCACTATTCCGCCGATGACCGGTGCCAGCATTAACCCTAGGCTGTTTGCTGTTCGATAGAAAGCAAATCCCCTTCCCTTCTCTTTCACTTGGGCCACGAGGCCTAAACTGGCGGGGCCAAAGATCCCAAGCCCGACACCTTGAAGAACACGAAAGATGATGAGCTGCAGGAAGTTCTGAGAGAAGCCAGTAAGGATGAGGGACAGTCCATAAAGAGTTAGACCGAGCATGACGAATCTCTTTCTTCCATACCTATCACTGAGGTAACCAGTGTAGAGTTGTAGAAAAGTCCAAGTGAACGAGTAAGTTGAGAAGAACAGACCTATCTCGACATAAGAAGCCCCGAGTTCCTCCGATGTAGAGGTAGAACTGGCGAAACGATAGAGCCAAAACTACCCAACAACCCTAATAAGAAGAGACCGAGAAAGCTTCGGAGTGCACACTCGGACATTCTTTCTTCAACTTCACAACCGAGATATGGTCATTTTTCTGCCATTCTTTGGATGTGAACAGAATCGGGGCTTGGTTTCGAGAGTTGAAATGGAGCCTACATTAAGGCGTATGAGAATGCGCCCGGATGGAATTGCCCTTTTACCGCTATGTTCTCTCCGCATGCTGCACAGCGCATTTCCTTTGTTAGTTGCCATTTCACGATCTCAAAACTGTATCGCTTGATCAGCAACTCGTTGCAGTTTGGGCAGAATGTGTTCTCGAAGGGGTGCCCAGGAACGTTTCCAATGTAGACGTAGTTCAGTCCAGCCTCCCTCACAGTGTCACAGGCTTGCTCAAGAGTCTTTAGTGGAGTCGAAGGTATATCAGTACGCTGATAGTCAGGACGGAACCTCAGAAGATGAAATGGTGTGTCCCTCCCGAGATTTTCGCTCACCCATTCTGCGAGTTCACGAATCCTTTCAAAGGAGTCTCCCACCTTAGGCACGACAAGATTGGTGACCTCGATGTGTATGCCCCCTTTCTTCATCTCCTTTAGAGACTCGTAGACTGGCTCCACAGAGGGAACTTTCAAGAATTGCTTATAGAATTCGGGCTCTCCTGCTCCTTTGAAGTCTACTGTTGCAGCGTCCAAAACTGGCGCAATTGTTCCGACGGCCTCTGGTGTCATGTATCCATTCGTGACGAATGTGTTGAATAGTCCTTGCTTATGGGCTAGCCTGGCTGTATCATGTGCGTACTCGAAGAAAATAGTTGGCTCTGTGTAGGTGTAGCTTATCCCATGACACTCATACTGCCTTGTGACCTCTACAACCTTCTCAGGAGGAAAATCGTAGCCCTTGATCTCTCTTTCCTGGCTGATAACCCAGTTGATACAGAAAGGGCAGCGGAAGTTGCAGCCCACAGTGGCTATGGACATCACGATCGAACCTGGGTGAAAGTGTGAGAGCGGCTTCTTGCCTATGAGATCCGCACAAGCGGAGCAAGCCTTTCCATATACGAGTGAGTAGAGCTTTCCGTTCTCATTCTTCCTAACTAGACAGAATCCTAAAGAACCCTCCGGGATTATGCATCTTCTCCCACAGAGGTTGCATTGCACTTTGTTCCCAGATAGCGGTTCGTAGAGCATGGCTTCTTTCAACATCTCATTTTCTCTCCTCCAAGTGAATTCCGTTACCGTTGAATCTTATAGTCAAAGCCCTCGCCGCGGCTCTAAAGCCTCTTCTAGAGCCGTTTAGCTCGACTAGGTTTGCCTCACTAAGCTT
Source organism: uncultured Candidatus Bathyarchaeia archaeon (assembly GCA_964592315.1). Lineage (GTDB taxonomy): Archaea > Thermoproteota > Bathyarchaeia > Bathyarchaeales > WAQA01 > CAZQDW01. The sequence goes on along the minus strand of CAZQDW010000064.1, from coordinate 2,570 downwards.
GTTTATGTGAAACCAAACGGTCATCCGCGGTTCTGAGGTTCTCCGTTGAAGTTCAGAGATTGACAGTTTCTCCGGATACGCCTTCACGAGTTCCTGGAGTATACTTGCTCTCAGAGGTTGGCTTAAAGCCTCGCATATCTTGTGACCATCTAACTCTTTTTCATCATCCATTTCTAAACCCTTAGGAGTTCTCGTACTATTATACTAGTACAGCAGTATAAACCTTTCCTCACAAAAGGTCCCAAAGCATAATATGCCTAACTTCCTAGATCGAATACAAGACATTATATGAGCCTCCCACACGAATGCTTCCGATAACTCCGATCATTAAAACCTCGCGGAAAACTAGAGGTCCTGACCAAGCACAACCTCAAATCAAGGGCATATTCCTGGCACTTGTCATTGGACACATTTGCGATTGAAGGCAGGAAAATGTTTCAAACTCACTTTTATCGCAGGTTATTATTAATTCCCAGCGCGAAACTTTCAGTCGAGTTTAAGTTCTCGGGTTGTTCCACCTTGAGTAAAGTTGCATGAAGATGAGAAGGCTTGAATCGCTCGAAGGTCATGCTATCCTTTTGTCGCAACCAAGAGGAAATCGGTTGGAATGAGAGGGATCTTTTTGGCCTTTTGCTCAACAAAATACTCTTCCAAGCGGTCAATCTGGAATCCGGCCTGAATAGCGGCGTTCATAATGTCGCTAATCTTCCACACGAACTCGACTGCTGGTGGAACATTTTCTTCCGGCTGGTAAATTTCAGGGTGCTGGGCGAAGTAACTCTTTCTGAAAGTTACTGTCCCGTCTGTCTCTTTTGCAATTATGGATAATGGATGAAAGTCTGAAACAATTAGCTTGCCGCGGCTTTTTAACACTCGGTACGCGTTTCTCATCCATGCGTCGAGATTTTCTATCCAGATAAAGATACCACATTCGGCAACCGCCAAGTCAAAGTCGTTGCCAGGAATAGTCTTAGGAAGATTTTGGCAATCCGCCTCCACGAGCTTCACATCAACACCGCAATAGGCTGCCGCCTCTCTTGCAAGTCGGACCTGCTCGCCAGAAAGGTCAACACCAGTAACAACTGCCCCTTTCTTAGCACATGCCAACATCACAAGACCATCACCAAACTGAAGCACGATTACCTTCCTTCCATTGATGTCCTTCAGGTAAGGAGCGATTTTTGGTTCCATCAATTCAAGGTAAGCAGCACCATCACGAATCTTTTTGCGCAGGTTCGCCTTTTTCGGCCAATCTCGAGTAGCTATTGCATCCCAATGCTGCTTGTTCGTTCGAATATGGTCGTCTGCGTTCTCGGATTGCATGTGTTTGTCATACCTACTTCTGCTAGTATTTCGCACAATCATATATCTTTCCCAAGCCAGATTGGCACCTTAGTAGAAGCTTTCGGAGAATACCTACTAAAGTGAACGGCGGAACCAAGAAGATTAGCCGGCTCACCATAGTTCCCGCAAGCTGAACTGTATTTTTTGGGGGGTGGTCATCCGCCTCCAATTGGGGGTATTATAGCTACGATGTCTCCATCTTTCAGTTTTGTGTTTAGCCCCGACAGCATTCTCGCATTTGTCCCGTTGACTAGGAAGTAGATGGAGGGATCAACCTTCTGGTTGTCCCCCTCAAGATATAGATAATTGCGGGCTTCTTCCCCGTATTTTGAGGTTGTTTTTTCAAGAAGGTCGGCAAGATCTCCGCCATCTTTGATCTCCAATTCTTCCTCTGAACTTCCAGCTAATTCACGCAAAGTTGTAAAAAACCTTATCACAACCCTCATGATACCCACGCATTGAGCTTTTCAAAGCAGAATTATGCGTTAATTCACTTCGATCTCGATTCTTCGAAACCCATTGTTAAAGGTTTGATACGCTGCCATGTCATAACCTATCGACGAGATGATAAGCCAGATATTTTCAGGCCAAAGGCTCATGTGTCTGACATCACTTACTGAAGGATGTGGAGGTGCAGGATGAGAGTGGAAGAACCCGATGAGCTGCATGTTCTCTTTCTCAGCTTCGGACAAGACCTTTAAGAATTCTTCCGGCTCAACCTGAAATTCAGTGGATGATTCCAGTACATTGTGGCTTGTTATGATTTTTCTCACAACGGCTTCTTCGTGTTTTGTCTCTCCTAACAGAACGCCGCAAGCCTCAATGGGATAATTCTTCCTCGTCTCCTCGACTAGCAAACATATCTGTTCTTTGGTAAGCCGGATAATCATGTCTGCTCTTTTCTCTACTCGATATCTGAGCACGGAACCTTCAGTCCATCGATTATTATCTTGCCATAGAAGTTGTAAGCTTCTTTCTCGCTTTTTGCACCCTCGACTATCATTATGCCGCTCTTCAGGATACTTGCTGTTCCATCTATGCCCTCGTCAAATGTCAAGCCCAGATCAGCCTCAACCTTGATCCTGAACCCGCTGTCTCTGAGTAACGTAGCCAACTTATCCATCTGCAGTTCAAGGTTCCTCTTCGGTGTGACTACGAAGACTCGCTTTCCCTCTCTGCCGCAGACTTCGGTAATCAATCTCTGTGTTAGGGGCATTGGCGGACCA
>CAZQDW010000063.1:0-8169 GCA_964592315.1 uncultured Candidatus Bathyarchaeia archaeon | reverse complement strand
ACTTTGGAGGATCATTGACGAAGCGAAAATGTATATGGAGGATCCTACGTTTTCGGCTGAGGAAAGTGGCGTTGGGCTAAAACTCTCGCTGACACGATAGGAGTTTTAAATAAGCTGCTTTCTAACCGAGGAGAGAAACTGGTTAGAGATGATAGATCTAGGCTCGCTTTTGACAAAGGTTCCTAGGGCGTTGCGAAGGGCAGTCCTCAAGAGGGCACATATCTGGACAAGGAAGAGTTTATAAATCGTTTGATTAACCATATGCATTTTGTAGCATCAGTTTCTGAACAGTTGATTGCCCGCCCAAAAGCGCTCAGAGAAGCTCTCCAAGATGAGAGAGCTGCAAAGAGGGTAATTGAGGACCCGGTCTTCTTCTTCGCGGTCCTAATGTGTATCGATAAGTGACTTGTCGATGCACCTGAACATCAGAGGCTCTTGAGGGATATAAACGCGAGGCAGTTGCAGTCTGTGGACGCGGATGGAGGAAATCCCTGGTTTTCAGCCGTAAGAACCTTTGGCTCATCTACACCAAGCCCAAAATTGAAAGCTGTGACTTCGACTATTGTTAGTATGAGAGCGAATGCCATGCCCGTTTCTACCTAGAAGATTCCAGACTCTATGTAGGGTTCCCTCGGTGTCTTTATGTCCACCTCGATCTTGAATGGTGCACTGATTGGGGAACGCTTGCATTGGTGATGCCAAGAATATGATTTTCTTCTGGAGATCATATGGGGTAGAAGGAAAAGGATTCAGCACAGATCATTAAAAAGAAGAAGCGAAGAACAAAAATAAAAGTCGGCAACATCGGCGAGATGTATAGCAACTTCTAATAAGTAATTCGGTGATTCCAGGTTAGAAGTGGGTTTAGGAAGAACCATGCGAAAGCAGAAACTCAATAAAGGTTGAGAAACTGACCCCGAATTCGAGAGGAGTAAACGCTATCGTTAAGATTCATGTTCTAGTGCCTTTTCAGTCTCCTCTTTAGGACAAGGGAAGTTGCGGATACTCCGGATATTATAGGGATAATGACTAGAGTAATGAGATTAGCCAGGAGAAAACTTTGAATCCCCACCTCAATGGTGTCGAAGCTACTCCTATCTATTTTTGCATCAATACTTAAGAAGGGAGACCAGTTTGACATGGTACATGCGTAGGTTCCGTCTCCATTATTTACGGCTTTTGTCCCGGCGATGAAAACCTCAGCGTCATCAACCGGTACATCATCGTAAGAATAACGCAGCGAGAGAGTCAACCTAGCAGCGCCTGGAACGATGTTCAAGAGGCTGCATGACATCTCAATTCTGTCCCAAATTATTGATGGAGGTTCAACACTGGAAATGTGATTGTAGTCATATACATCCGTGACGACCCAAACTTGTTTCCCAACTTTTTCCGAATGCCATGAAGCAGTCAAAGCAGCCCAGCCTGTGGCATTTGTGACGTATCTTGTCCTGTTTACTTCCAAGATAGCTCCCGCAACATTGGACATGTTGATGGACCAGATCATATGAAAGGCCACTGTCTGTGTGGATTCCATATCGGCTCTTTTGCTGCTGACATACACGTCATCTATTGTTACAAAATACCTAACTGGGAATCCCCATGACCTGAAGATAGGAGTAAGATCGTGGCGTGCAGCTCTGCTCAATGAATAAACAAAAAGATCTAACGCTTCATATTGACCCTCCGGTGAGCCATATTCACTCAGGCGGAACAATTCTTCATACATAGTCCATCCATACATTTCTTTGAGTCTTAGTAGAATCCCGAAGGCCAGTTCATCCACATCATATTCAACCTCAACCTGCCATGCCTTATCGAAAGGTGCCGCGGCCTTCTCGTATTTCCTCAGCTCGAATGCAGCTCTCGCTTCGCCACCTGCCACTATATCATCATTTAAGAAGAGCGCGACCTTGAGACTTTCAAATGGCAATACAAGCACTCCCTTATATATGCCGCCCGTTCCCCCAACGTCTTTAGCTCGCACAGCAATCAGATTTACCCCTGGTCTTACGAAATCTGTCAAATTGAGCGCAATGGGTTTGAACACTCCTTTGCGCTCCGCTACGAACTGTCCATTCACATAGATCCATGCGTCATCATCTATACCTCCGAACCAAACCCATACGTCCTTTCCCTCTGATACTTTTGAAGCATTAAACCACATCCTATACCATGCAAAGCCGTCATAGTCGGGATAGCCCTGATTCTCCCAGAAGTCACCAGGCGATGCCCATGTCCAATCGCTATCATTGAAGTCGGGTTGATAGTATCTGAGGCCAGCGCCCATATCGTCTGGATCCACTTTGAATCTTGAGTCCAATACGGAGATGCAGTTAACGATAAGATGATGGTATACATATGATGAGGATAGGCTTGCAAATGCCTCAGCGAACCCTCGGTACCGTATCAATAAATTGAACCTGGGTATCCCCCACGTGAAGTCATGTCCAAGTTCATGGAAGTACATCCCCCAAGATGGAATCTCCCCCCAGAACCATCTTCCAGCTAGAATGGGGTTGCCTGCAAAGGCGTAACCTGGATCAGTTATCGGACTAAAGGCTATGACTATGGGTTCTCCGCTATATGGAACCTCCCCTGTCATACTTCGGAGAAGCTCATACGCTTCATCAGTAATAAGAGTTACATTGTGTAACGGGACTATACTCGCATACCAGAGAGGCACTTTGAAACGTACATATCTGCCTGAAAAAATGAGTCCTTCGCCAACTACGTTAGCAACAGGCTCATCAAGTGAAACTTGCGGCTCTGACAGCCATTCTAAAATGTTTAGGATCAACCTTTTTCCGTCACCGGACTCCACCGTGTCCTTGCTGGTTAGAAGGCACTCATCGCCTATGGCGACTACTCGACCTTTACCATACCAGGCTGCTGCGGCAATCACCACGTCGTTTCCAACCTTTTCCCCTGGATCACGTTGCCAATTGTGATTTTCATCAGCCCATGACGATGGAGAACCCCAGGCTAGAGGTATAGCCTCGCCTTCGGTCTCTAATGTGACGCCCCCGCATATCGTAAAACTACTGACATTAGTGGCTATGGGATGATCCGCCAATTGTGTTATCTGGGGGCGACTGCAGTCATTCCCCACATTGTCAGATGAGTCAAGAACATGGTTCCAACAAAAGAATATTCCAAAATTTTTCGATACTTTGTTGAGTGTTTGTATAACTTGCCATATGTGAGGATACTCAGCGTCATTCTGATGACGGTACTGCTCGCCAATCAAAAAGAGCCCACCGCCTTTCGAAACAAAGCGGATTAAAGCTTCTGCTTCGGAATCTGTGTAGTTTATGGGCCAACAGGGAACAACAACGTCAAACTTCCTCAGCTCATCGAAAGTTATGTTCGTCATTAGAAAGGATGCGCGAATACCGTAGAAATCATCTATATCCTGTGTGAAATTATACGGATTCTTAATATAGTCAGGTGGGAGTGGGCTACTGTCCAACCACCCGTGAAAATAATCAAAAAGAACTTTCGGTTCTTCATTTGACTTGACTGTAACTACGTAGTCGCGATGTTCTGCGTATGCCTTTCCAATGTTACTTTGAGCATTACAGGAATAAGAAAATGTGCGGTTTGTTTGAAGCGAGTAAAAAGGACCATGAAGAAGAAATCGGTCCGACGATTCGGAACCCTCTTTTTTGGTAGAAACGGGTGAAAAATGGGTAGGCGTCTCGACTTTCCGAGCGCTGATAGAAAAAGCTGCGAATATAGTGCTAGTAAATACAGCTAGCAGGACTGTCGCCATCAAAATCTTGGATAGCATCCTTTCGAGAAGCCTCCAACCTTTAAGCTTTCTCATCATATCTAGGTCGACCGCACTATCTTCCCGCACTCATTTCTCTCTTTAACTCACCAAGTATCTGGAGAGTCTTCTCATTCAGCTGGGGTGTTATCGACATAATCGGCAACATATCAAGTGCTATTCAGAATATAAACCGTATAGTCGGGGTCTCGAAACATGTCGGCCATTATGTCAACCGCCTCACCGATCTTGCCCGCACCAAGGACTCCCGCCTCCCTCATTTCACGTGCGAGCTGTCCGATGCTCATGCCGGCACGAAGATGCATCAGCTTGCCTTGCTTCAACGTTCTCGCCTCACTTGAAGAGAGCATGACCAGAAACACATACTGGAAACGGACAAAATTAAGCTTTAACGAAAAATGATACAGGACTCTCTCTGGGAATTATCCTCGGGATTTCCGAGATTCTCTTGACCGCACCTTAACGACGCCCCGGTGTACTGCGCACGAAACACAGTAGTATCTAGTTTCCGTCCGAGTGGAGAAGTAGGCTCCTCTCTGTCGAAGCTCCTTCGCCAAGACAGGATCTAGAAGTGATATTCTCCGCGACGATTTTTTAGCCTTGTCTCTAGGCACCTGTTCACCGCAACTGCTACATTGAACTAGGGAGCTTCTTCCTTTACCCCCCTTCGACCTACCTCTGCTCTTACGCTTATAAGGCATGCCCTATCATTGCTTCTCCTGTTTAAAAAGGTAATAGCCACACAAACATATATTCTTTCTTATATCCTTAGTCTGTGCTGTGTACTGAAATGTTCGATTTGACAATAGTCGGTCATTTCGCACTCGACCTCATAATCTCGCCTCGTATAGCGCGGTCGGAGACTACATTGGGCGGGCCGCCAACTTACTCTTCCATAGCCGCCAGAAAAATGGGTGCGAAGGTTTCTGTGATTTCCAAAGTGGGCATGGACTTTCCTTCTGAATATGTCGATCGGTTAATTGGGGAAGGTGTTGATCTTTCTGGGCTTAAAAGGGTTGGTGACGCGTTAAGCACGCGTTTCATTTTGAAATATGAGAAAGGAAGACGGAGGCTTCAGCTGAAAAGCCGAGCGCCTTCTATAGAACCGAATGACGTAGCTGAATCCTTGGAGTCTAGGGCTATCCATGCATCTCCAATCGCAAATGAGCTGTCTGTTGAGACCATAAATGAACTTCGGGGTTTAACTGAAGTATTGTCGCTCGATCCGCAAGGTCTAGTTCGAAGATTCGACGCAGAAGGCAATGTAAGTTTGAAGAGAATGAGGGATCAGCACGTACTGGAAAACATCGATATCTTCAAGTCCTCGATGAGCGAACTCAATCTGGTGATTGGTGCTGAGGAAATACCATCAGCCTTCAAGAAGATTCACCACTACGGCGTAAGAACCATCATCGTAACAAAAGGGATTAAGGGTTCCATACTTTCCCACGATCGGAAGATATACGCGGTCCCGGCGTGTAAGCCAGAAGTCCTTGTTGATCCGACTGGTGCGGGTGACGCCTTCATCGGTGCTTTCCTAGCCGAATATCTTCAAGATAAGGATGTGACTTGGTGTGCATGCGTCGGCTCTGCATCTGCATCTTTCGTTGTCGAGGGCATCGGATCCGCCCGCTTCGGCGAGAAGGGGGAAGTTTACGAAAGAGCCTACGAAGCCTATGGAAAATTGAAGTCATTCAGCCTCTAACACTCGCTGAGTATCACCAGGCATCTCTACGAAGGCGGGTACGTTGTCAGCACGGGATATGTGGACATTCTGTCCAGATTTGAGAGAACGGATATCATCCGTATCAAAACTCTGAGAAGGTCGAAGAGCTGACCGCAACATTTATATAGGAGAACGTTTCATTAGGTGAAATCGCGGTTTCGGAATCCATCCTGATTCTGACTCAAGTATGATGAATCGAAAAGAATGAGACCATTCGATAACTGCTGTATGCCCCGACCGGAAGGGTGAGTCTCATGGAAAAGGGAGAGAAGGCAACCCAGCAACTATTAAAAGACAAGTGCCCGGAGTGCGGAGGCACAAATCTCGTTCATGATTATGATACTGGTGAGACTGTCTGCGGAAGTTGTGGCCTAGTCATTCAAGACCTAACGATGGATAAAGGCCCAGAGTGGCGTGCTTTTACACAGGAAGAGAAGGAATCCCGAAGCCGCGTCGGCATACCGGCCTCCTACTCTGTTCATGACAAGGGTTTGTCAACTTCGATAGGCCGCATTGACCGCGACGCCTTCGGGCGGAAGCTGCCGCTCTCAACGAGGCTTCAGATGTGGCGGCTGAGGAAGTGGCAAATCAGGTCTCGAGTCCACTCATCGATCGACAGGAACCTCGCTCAGGCCATGGCTGAGCTCGACCGCCTGTCTGATAAGGTTACTGTTCCGGGACCGGTAAAGGAGAAGGCAGCCGTAATCTACCGCAAGGCCTTGGACAAAGGACTAGTACGAGGAAGATCTATAGCGGCCATTGCAGCGGCCTCTTTGTACGCCGCCTCTAGAATCACTGGCACGCCTAGAAACCTTCGCGAAATCTCCGAATCTAGCCTCGTCGGGAGGAAGGACGTGGCGAGATGTTACAGGCTTCTGCTTCGTGAGCTCGACATCCACATGCCGATAGCCGATCCAATGACATTTCTGTCAAAGATCTCCGAGAGAGCCAGCGTCTCGGGTCAAATCCGTGGGATGGCTATTAAGGTCCTTCAGGAAGCGAAAGAGAGACATATCTCAGCTGGAAAGGATCCTATGGGCTTGGCCGCTGCGGCGTTGTATATCGCTTGCATGCAGTATAGCGAGAAAAAAACTCAGAAAGATATCGCAGACGCTGCTGGCGTCACAGAGGTCACGGTGCGGAACCGTTACAAGACCTTGAAAAGGCAACTCAATCTAGAGTTGCCAGACTAGTTTACTCAACAGCCATCGTCTTGTCTCTCGATTTCAAGCACAATTGGACCCTTATAGCCGCATTTTTGACAAATGTACTGCTCCGGAGTCAGCCACACATCAAATCTGCTCGATAGTTTGATGTTAGAACTGCCGCACTTCGGGCAGCATCTAAGAGAGTTAGCTGAAGGAGCTTTCCAACTCAGCCTCCTCGCCAGATTGCCGAATCGACCCATGGGTTCAGCCTTTCCTCTGTTCTGTGTCCTATTGAACTTCAATGTTTCCCTCTGGATACCCAAGTTGGATGAGAAAACTGTAGGCTTTTTCCCTTTGGTCTCCTTGCAGCATGATCAGTCCGTTCTTTGCTGTTCCGCCGCACGCGCAAAAGGCCTTCATCTTCTGGGCCAAGCGGCTCAGACTAACATCTTTGTCATTGATACCCTCTATAATGGTTATGGCTTTTCTGAATTTTCGCGTCTCTTTGCGGACCCTTATCTTTTCTTGCTCTCTGCTGAGCTCTCCACAGACACAAATATCCTTCGGAAGTCCACATATCGGACAGATCTCAGCCATTATTTCTTCCTTTGCTCCTTTTCCTCCACGTTAGTGATAGGAGGGAGAAGTATTTAAGACTTTGGTGGTTTTTGAATGCCGTTAGGGAAATCTCTCTTGATCTTGTCGAAAAACTCATTCATATGACTGTACATTTGTGAAAGCTTATCGCAGGGGAATGAAGAACAATAAGTACATAATTTGAGACATCTCTCCTTCGCGCAGTCTCGGATAGGACACCTATCTCTTTCCCAACAACTGGGACAACGGAACTTTTCCGTTCCTTGAATATAATAAGGACACCAACCGCAATAAAGCCCACAAGGCGCTAGAAGTGGCGACATCTCCTTCGTCTTCATTTCTAAACACTCTAGAAAGATTTACAGAAGTGGCAGTAATTTGTCAAGTAGATCATTTCCATCTTCTTGGCTTTCAGTATCTCTTTCGTCCTGACAAAATAGATATCGGTCGTTCTTTCTTCCTTTGTTTCTCGGTCGTCCGCGTAGTGTAAAAGGCGCATAAGATTCACCAATCTTCCAACAATGAGATGATTGATCAAAATAACTTATAAATTTCCCTCAAAACTCGGCCAAGTTAATTCGACGTGTTATTTCGTTTCAGTTCAACTCCTAGAGGATCACCTCAAACATAAGAGCTATACTCTCAGGCGGGTGCCGCAAGCTCTCTCCGATTAGAAAGTCGTAAATCTAAGAAGCATACCCTATAGGTTGAGGTTCGTTATGACTTGCTATTTTAGGCATCTTCGTGAGATTTTTAAGAAGATTGGGATAGAGGTTACGGGTGAAAACAAGAAAGAGATTGACAGAATCATTCACGGGATGGTAGGTGTAGAGTATAAGAACTGTCCAGCTGCTTGGAAGGAAGTGAAGAAGAGGATGGCAGAAGACGAGGAAGGTTTCACTGCA
>CAZQDW010000062.1:0-8389 GCA_964592315.1 uncultured Candidatus Bathyarchaeia archaeon | reverse complement strand
GTTTGAAGCCTCTCTTGTCAGCAATTAGTATGTTGTAAGCCTCCGCGAATACTAGAAGTGGATCTTCCCTCCTTTGCTCTTCTGTCATTATGGGCACCATCTTGCCTATGCTCGTTTCTACTAGTCCGACCATGGAGTCAATTGCGTGAGATACAGGCAGGTGCCTCGACAAGCCTTCTCTGAAGATCTTCGATGCATCTCTGATGTTCTCGCATATTATGATGTCTATTGGTGCTCTATTCAGCCCAAGCCTCTTGAGCAAGCCTCTCGCTATGTTTCCATATATGTATTGAAGGTTGCCTGGCCCTACTGCCGTAGCCATAATGTTCGCTGTCGCGATCTCGTCGGCTACCTTGTCGACATCCTTGCCATGGATGGCGCGAACGTTCTCGACCCAGATTGTTTCAGGACGGACATCCTTTACCTCTATTCTGTACCTTCGCCTCTCATTCAGCGCGTTGACAATCCTGTCATCGACGTCTACGAAGACAACTTCGTAGCTCGAACGGGAGAAGAGCTGCCCTATGAATGACCTTCCAATGTTTCCAGCGCCGAAGATGACGATCTTCTTCATCTGGACTCCTAGACATTACTAGCAGCTGAATCTTAGATTAACTTTGCTCTTTATTTTCAGCGGCTAACTAGGGGTTCCTCCAGGAAATCTCTCTCTTTCTGTAGGTTCCACTTCTCGATATTGAAGAGTGGATGTTCGGCGTGTGGGTAGATTACGCCCTTGCCATCGATCTGATGCCGGCGAACAGCCCCTATCAGAGATGCAGCCGCGTCTATACCGCCACATTTTACTAGGTAATTACCGGGATCTATAAGTCCGTCAGCCATCATATCCAATACCCGGGCAACATCGGATGGATCACTTCCGCTTGAACCTACGACCGAGACGCCATCGTAATGGATCCGATGGGTATCCAGCTGGATCATCCTCTCTTTATATGGGGTTCCACCGAAGAAGTTTGTGACGCCTCCCGGGGCTAGATAGTCGAACGATTTCTCCTGAACTTTGGCGATGCCCAAAGCCACGATGACGTCGTCGACCCCTCTCCCGTTAGTTTCTCTTGCTACAACGTCTTCTAGATGGCTTGGATCGGTACAGACCAGTGAGATGCCCAGCCGCTTCGCCTTTTCCTCGAAGATTTCTCTGGCCTTACTTAGCCTCTCTTCTAAGACTTCTGAGACTATTATCTTGTTTGGATTGTAGCTCATCACGGCCTCTATGTGCATGAGGCCCATAGGTCCAGCACCTATGATTAGGGTGACACCTCTCCTCTTGGGACCTAGTTCGGCGCGACACGGTGCGGTCGGGCTGTCCTTCAAGACGTGAACCATCCTCCCCTGCGAAGCTATGACGCATGAGAATGGTTCTGCTAAGGCAGCCCCAAAGTAAGGTATGCTCTTGCTTGGAACAGGGAGCAAACACCCATTCTTAATAACTTCTTCGCCAACCAAAACGTATTCAGCGAAGAGCCCGGGCAGCGTGTAGCCGATGGCGATTTTATTTATACCTCTCGCATTGTCTCTGTACCTTTCCTTAAGGTGGCTGGGCCCCGTCGGAATGGCTGGTTGGATCGCGAATCTCTCTCCAACGTCGTATTCTCCCTTTAGGTTCTTGCCAACCTTGACGATGGTGACAGCGCCCTCATGTCCCAGTATGATAGGGTATCTTGACACATCCCAACCGTACATCAGGGCGTGTTCTCCTCCCTGATCGATGAGTTTGTTGTCCGAGGCGCACGCTATGGCTGCGTCCACACGAGCTAGCAACTGATTGTCCCCACATTCAGGTACCTCCAGTGTGGTGAGCTTCAGGCTCGCCTCGCCTATGCCCGAAAGAACAAGAGCGCTCATCGTTTCCGGTACGGGATACTCTTCCTCAACTTTCAGGTAGTTCCTCAGCTTGATCATCTCAAAGCCTTCATCAGTAAGCTGAACGTGGCGACGATTTTAACTTTTTGCAGGATCATCTTTCGATCGGCCAGTTTGGCAAGATAGGTTCATGTGATTACCGCTAAGGAAACAAACGTTTAGAATTTGTAAGCTCTTTCTCAACCCTTTGGGGCAGCGCTCGCTGCAAGTACTCCCCTTATCCCATCAGGCCCAAGAATGGTGAAGTCGACCTTGTGTATCTTGTCGTCAAGTCTGATAGCGACTTCTATCTTATTCCGATTTTCGACGTGTTTCGCCAAGATATCAAACCTGTGACGGCCATCTTCCAAGATCGGATTGGAAATCTCCCATTCCGGCGGCCCCTCAACATTGACTTCCCCCTCAGTTGATCTTCCATTCTTCGTCAATGAGACCTCAAACATTCGCCTTATCTCCGGGTGCAAAACTGGCTCACCTCCATAATGGAATATCACTTCCAAGTCGCCCAGGTTTTCCACTGCACAATGATCATCAAAGGTGAGCAGATCTCTTACCTTTTCGTTACGATAAAGCCACGATAGGACATCGTCCTGAATGTAGGTTTCGTCTCCAAACTCCACGTCTTCCGATCTCTTAGAGATGAAATCTTGTGCAACCGTTACTGTGCGCTGAGTTAATTCACCAAGGCTTTTGGGTAAGCCCTCAGTTACGGTCTGCCTGCAAGGGACGATCGCGTCGCCGACGGGCTTTCTCCACTTCTCGGGAATCATGGATGCGCCGTTCATAATGCCAAGAAGCGAGCCTAAGGTAGCCCCGGTGCAGTCAGTATCGTATCCGCAGTTGACCGCTTTGCACAGTTTGTCTCCGAAATTTTTTCCGTACAACAAGCCGATTATCGTGAAACCGTGGTTTGGTATGGCGTTGCAGGGTTGGTGATGGCCGAAGACGGTGGCGATTCTCTCCCTTAACTCATCCCACCTCATTCCTATCTCGTGGCAGTGTAAGACTTCCCTAATCACGCGGCTGATGTTGCTGGAAATAGGAATCATCGAAAGCCCTATATTGACTAGAGTTTTCACGTCTTTAATCACGAACGCCGCGCTTTCTACAGCAGCCCAGAACATCTCGCCCCATCTACCCTCGCCACCAGTATGATCAAGAGACGAGTCCATCCAAGCCATCATTGCCGCTAGCTGCGGATCAGCCGGTGAGACGCATGCCCAGATCTCGCTTCTAATTGGTGAACCCATCTCATCGACAAAGTAATTCTGGAAGGCTCCAGAAATCGGCGGTCTCAATCCTCTCTGAAGGTTGTAGGTGCAGAAACTATACTCTGCATACCAGTGCCCTGATAAACACTTCATCCAATACTCGGCAAAATCGGTGAATGTTGGTTCTGGTCCTCTGTCCTCAAGCATCTTCAGCCAGACGAGTTGGAAATCCAGATCGTCATTTGGCAGAGGCTCCTCTGGAACCGGATCGTAAAAGGTGAGGTTATGAACGTATTTCTTGCCTTCATAGGGTGTTCCCAGCGTCCCCCCGATGTTCTTACCCAGCCAGCAACCGAGTACTTTATCCTCATACTCCCCTCTACCCAACCTTATGTTTCTCATTCTTCTCTCCCTTTTTATTTTTCGTGCTAAAGGCATTTAATGGTTTCTCATTCTCATGGAACTGCATGTATGGGACATGCTTGCACTCTGTTATCGTGGTTCCGAGGTAGGCAGAGCTCCATTGCATAATATTTTTATCTTATTACTTGCCCGCCAGTAATCGGGATCGCTTGTCCAGTCTCGTATTGTTGTTCTATCAGGTAGTAGATGGCGTGCATGATGTCGTCTACGGTGCATCCTCTGCCCAGTGGTATTTTGGATTCGTAGTATCTTCTCACATCCTCTATTGTTTTCGCCCCGGGAACCTTACCCGCCTTTAAATATTGCATAAAGAGTCCACTCTTCGGATCAGACCAAAGTGGACCTTCAAAATAGTTGCCTGGGCATATCGCGTTAACCTTGATTCCGTCCTCTAAGAGTTCAAGTGCGAAGCTCTGCGTCAAGCCTATCCCGCCGAATTTGCTTCCGGCATAAGCAGCGTTTCTGCTACTTCCTTGGAGACCTGATTTTGAGTTGATCTGGATTATGTCCATCCTACGCGACGGGTCACGTTTATGCTGCTCAGCCATCACCCCAGCCACATGCTTTACGCATAGGAAGTATCCCGTATAGTTTACCTTGGTCACCAATTCGAAATCTTCTAGGCTCATCGTCTTGGCACTTCCAGATCTCACCATGCCTGCACTGTATACCAAGATATCGATTCCGCCGAAGACCTTAACGGTCTCGTCAACCATCCTCTTAACGTCTTCTTCATCGGTTGAGTCTGCCTGCATCGCTATAGCTCTTTCATCGCCGTATTGCTGATTGATCTCCTCAGCTATCTTCTGCGCCCTATCAATAGTTCTACTACAAACCATCGCGACACGGGCTCCTTCCTTTGCGAAGTCTCTGGCAATACCCTCGCCGATCCCTCGGGAAGCACCCACAACTATCGCAACTTTCCCCTCAACCCTTCCCCTATGAGGCTTCTCTACCATGGATCTCCCCTTGCTTTCCCTTCCGATACTTACTAAAATGCTATCATAAAGGTGAGAGGATTGCTGCATAAAAAAATTGTGCATATGCATCGAAAGAGTAATTCAATGTTATCTTAAGGAATTTAGAACGTTGTAAGCGTTAGCGAGGAATTGAGGGGTATTCCTTGTTTTTCACGACATATCTTTAATGAGTAGTATACGATATTACAATAGTTTAGAAAAGCATAGAGATGTAAAGCATGAGAAAATTAACCGCAGCTGAGTTTACCTTGGTTGAACCTTTCAAGTTCGTTGCTCGAGAAAAGTTCATTGAATCCATCCCAGCGGGTTGTGTCCTGTTAAAACCCGTCGTCGCCGGGATCTGCGGAAGTGAGATCCTATACTTCAAGGGGGAGAAGGAAAAGGAAAAGCTAGAGAAGCGTCTTCCGATGTGTCTCCTACATGAGGGAGTCGCGAAAGTCGTCGACGTGGGCAAGAGTGCTAAGTTGAAAACTGGAATGCACGTTGTTGTTAATCCTTTATTGGCATGTGGCCGATGTGTTTCATGCGCACTTGGAATCGGAGAGAACTTCTGCCAAAACTCTAGGTATATGGCCGCTACCGCGGATGGCCTATCTAGAACCTTATTTTTGTATCCTGAAGATAGGGTTATTCCAGTTCCCGAAGGGATCGAGTTAGAGGTTGCAGCCTTAGCTGAGCCTCTATCAATCGCGTTGAATGCTTTCGAGGTTGCGGAAATCTCACGGGACGAGAAGGTTGCGGTTATTGGAGACGGCCCCATAGGGTACATGACAGCCTTAACCACATCTTATGTTGGCGGTGTCCCAAGGGAAAATCTATATTTGATTGGGATAATAGACGAGAAGCTGTCCTTGGCAAGGGATTTCTCAACCACTGTAAACGTCATCGGAGAGAAGCGAAGACTTGAAGGTTTATGGCAGAGCTTCGATGTGGTTTTCGAGGCGGTCGGTGGTCGGAGACAAGAGGTCACATTGGACGAGGCTATTGACTTGCTCAAGCCGGGTGGAAGGTGCGTCGTACTCGGCCTTTATGGGAAGAAGGTTCCAGTTGATATAAATAAGGTAGTTAATAAGGGGTTGGCTCTTAAGGGCTCGGTTCGGAGCAGAATGGAACACTTCAAGAGGGTTATTGAATTTTTAAACGATAGTGGCTTTAGTGATAAGGTTAAGCGTATGATCTCTGAGAGGCAGTTCATAATAAAGTCACCAGAGGACCTTGAGGCGGCATTCAGGTACGCGGATACCGAAGAGGGGGAGGCTAGGACCAAGCCTGGAAGGGTCTTGGTTTACTTCCCCTAAGACCCTAAAGCCAAGGGTCGATTATGATCTTTAGGGCGTCCATCTCTCTATCCTCTGTTGCGTACATGGCCTCCTCGATTTTTTCTAACGGAAACTTGTGCGTGACGAACTTTTTAACATCCAGCTTTCCCGATGCTATCAAATCAACAGCTTCCAAGTATTGTCTTCTGTTTGAGGCATTCGCCCCGTGTATGTGAAGCTCCTTGTAATGAAGAAGGTTTGTATTGATCGTGTTAAGCGGGTCATCCTTCGAGATGCCGGCGAAGTAGCTTATGTCAGCATCCACTGCCGCGATCTCTAAAGCCTGTTTCTGAATCTCCTTAGAAGATGCGGCGCATATAACCGCATTGGCTCCTATGCCCTCAGTAAGATTCATGATGTGTTCCACAACATCATACTTGCTGGCATCAATGAGCTCGTCAACCTTCAAGCCTATCTTCTTAGCCAGCTCTAGCCTCGGGGCCGTACGGTTAATAAGGATCACCTTGCTGCCCCGCGCCTTAGCATACTCGGAATGGAGCATGCCGATGGGGCCAGCACCCATAACAACGGTTGCAAAGCCTTCTGCACGCTTCTTGAAGGGTTCCCATCCGTTTAGTACGCATGACAGTGGCTCAACCAACGCCGCTGCTTCAAAAGTGATGCTTTCCGGAACCTTTATGATATTTCCCTGTCTGACAGCTTCTCTTGGTACGAGAATGTATTGAGCAAATCCTCCACTATACTGGTAGCCGATGGCCTTGTACCTGTTTAGGCATCGGTTCTCTTCGCCTCTTTTGCATGCTTCACACTCGCCACATCCGACTACTGTTTCGATGATTACTTTATCGCCGATTGATATGCCTTCAACCCTTTTGCCAGTCTCTTCCACGGTGCCCGATATCTCATGACCTGTGATTGGGACATTGATGCTCTTGCTTCCATAAAAGATCCTTAGATCAGATCCGCAGATAGCGCATGCGCGAACTCGGACTAAGACCTCGCCTTCACTGCAACGAGGTTTCTCAACTTCTCTAACTTCAAACTTCTCTTTCCCAACAAGTAGAGCAGCTTTCATACCGGCGGTTCTCCGTAATAATTAAGGTACAATTTATGATTTAATAAGGTGATGCCTACACCGCATCACCGAAGAGTGTAAAGACTTTCTGCTGTGATTTTCAGGCATGATTAACATTAAATACCGGTTTTTCAAATACTATTGCGCTCTTAAGGAGGACGGGGAAGGATAAGGCCATGAAAAGAGAGAAGAGAAGCTGGGTTGAGAAATTGGAGGACAGCAAGGACCTACCAAAGGTAGAGGAAATCACTGAGAAAATGAGTAAGAGGTGGGGGACAGGAACTGTACTTATCCCGGCACCGATGGAAGTAGACACCATGATGAGAAAAGTACCTGAAGGTAGACTCGTCACCATTAATGAGATTCGTCAATCTCTGGCGAGAAAACACAATGCAACGATTTGTTGCCCTATAACGACCGGTATTTTCGCCTGGATTGCAGCCAACGCCGCCGAGGAACAAAGCCAAGAAGGTAGGAAAGACATCACTCCTTACTGGCGTATCCTAAAAACTGGGGGAGAGTTAAATCCTAAATATCCCGGCGGACTTAAGAGGCAGAAAAGCCTCTTAGAAGAAGAGGGGCATAAAGTAGTTCAAAAAGGGAGGAAATACGTTGTTACGGACTAAGAAAAATCGTTGATGAAGCTTTGAAGTGTCAAGCTTGTTTTACCCAGAAGGTAGAGGATTAAAGAAGTCTCACTGTCTTCTTCTTGTTCTATTCGGTTTTTGTTTTCAGTTTTCTTCTGAGGCTATCGTGACTTTTTTGGGAGTAAAATTGTAGGTGTTCTGTGGATTGGACATGATGTTCTGATGCATAGTATTAAATATCCGCCTTCGGAAGTGTGTGATGAAAATAGGCGGTTGAGGGGGAAGAGGGGTAAATGAACTCTTGTCTTAAATCTGCGGTTTTGTTGTTGATGGGGATTCTTTCTGTCATGTCAACGTTCATTATTGAATATTATTGTAGTCCTCAATGGCTTATTGGGCACTGGGTTCCTTGCTTTTTCCCTGCTTCTAAGTATATTTTCTTCTTTCCTCATGACTTAGCGCCTACGAGCGTTACGGGGATAATCCTGATCTTTTCCACCTTAGCCTATTTGATGTTTAGAGGAGTAACGGAAAGATTGAGATGAGCTTGATTGCTGCTAAAATCGAAAGCGTGCTGGATATCTTTGAAGGAATCTGCTTTCCAAGAATAGGAGGGCGGAATCTGAGTCTTAAGAAAGGCTTGCTCATTCCCACAATCATGGTTTCACTGCTGATTCTCATACTAGTGATGTTCTATACGTCGCAGCAAAACGAGTATATGCATATATCTGGGAGTAATCAGAGTGGACTCATGTACTTAAGGGTAGAAACGGATAAAGACATCTACAAGACTGCGGAAGAAATACGAATTAACTTCTATCTTGTAAATAACAAGAATGCCGACATGCTCCTACCATCAGTAAGCCGGGGCATAGATATCTCTGGGTCCTCAGGTCCGGTCCTTCTCCTTGTTGAGTCTTATGCAAGTGAAGGTCCAATCAAAATAGCTGCA